>DAHUXO010000079.1 GCA_027307095.1 Betaproteobacteria bacterium
GATGCACGGCGGAACCCGGACGCCCAGCGCTTTCGCCGCCGCCGGCAGCAGCGCCTTGTCGACGCTGGTCCGGTAGTACTCGGGGGCGCCCAGCGATTCTCGAATCAATCCCGCCAGCGTGCTGTATTGGGCCCACTGCAGATTGTCCGGGGGCGATATGACCAGCGTCTGCATCAACCGCACGGCGGTGTCGTCGCAGGGCACGACCAGCCTCGGCGACGTCGCCTTGACCATCGCGGCGAACGCGAACACCCATTGGAGGGGAGTTGCCCCCTTGGGCAGATATCCGACCCGGCGGACGAAGCGACTCTTTGCCGCCAGGGAATCCGCCGGCGTGAGCAGCGACACATCGAAGCCGGCCTTGCCCAATGCGGCGGGCATTCGCGCGGTGCCGAGCCAGTTGGTGGCTGTCGACACCAGCAATACGGAAGTACTCATTATTCTCCCCCCCGTTATCACTTCCGAAGCTAACGGCTACCGATACCAACCTCCTGTGTGCGTGTTTCAGATGGTTACGCCCGCTCGCTGCCGCCAGATGCATCGTGGTCCGACAGTGCAGGCAGCCCTCCTGGGGCGGGCATGCTCGATGGCGCGGGTCTTGGATCATAGACCGGATCGGCATTGCCGCGGCGGGCAGGCCGGGTTCCGGGACATTGGCACCGGCCCGATACGGTGGCGAGGGCGGACTGGGTCGACCCCGAACGGACCGGCAACAGCTCAGACGCCGATGAACCGAGGGCGACCTTCCGGAGCGCCCGCGCACCCGTTTCGCGCGCTACGGCTTGACGAACCGCAGAGCGAACTTGTCGGTGGGAATGGTCGCGCGAAGGGAGGACGACTCGCGGGTGTCGGCGGGGTTACGAAGGAAGGCGCTTTCGGCTTCGAGTACAAAGCCGGCCTTCCGCACCTCCGCGAGGACGATGGCCTCGTCGATGCGATGCAGCGTCTTCCCGACGCTGATGTCGGCACCCGCCTTGGCCGAATGGTCGATAACGACGAAATGCCCCCCGGGCTTCAAGGCTGCGAACAGCCGTCGAGTCATTTTCGCCCGGTCGACTGGATGGTAGGTGATGTCGTGGTAGTTCTGGACCAGGGTGATCAGGTCGAGCTTCGGCGCCTCTGGCGGCACCGGGTCCTCGAACGGTCGGACCACGGGCACCAGGTCGGCTTGGGGATGGTCCTCCAGTCGCCTGGCAAGTGCCGCGCCGGGCTGCTCGTTCTGTGCCCACACCTTACCAGTCGGACCGACTGCGAGCGCCAGCAGTTGTGACGTATAGCCCGCGCCCGCCGAGACGTCGAGCACCTGCATGCCCGGCTTCACCCCCGTGAATTGCAGGAACTCGGCAGGATGACGCTCGGCGTCCATGCGCCGGTCCTGGTCGGTCCGGAGCGGACTCTCGATCACGCTCTGGTCGCGCGCGACACCGATACGCGCGTCGTCCGCCGGCGCCGTCGAGCAGCCGCTGAGAGCGAACAGGAGGCCGACACCAAGCGTGGCTGCGGCCTCGAGGATTGCGGATGCTCGGTTGCTTCTGTGGAGGTCCATGGCTCGATTCCAATGAGAGATCTGCCTGATCGCGAAATCGTTACATCATAGCCGCATCCGCGTCGGCAACGGTGGCCGACGCCGGCCCGGTACGCGGCTAGAACGGGTAGTCGATGCCGCTGAACACCGCCGCGCTCTCCTTCCCGAAGCCGACGTCGACGTAAGCTACGACATACGGACTGGCGATCACGCGAAAGCCCATTCCGCCCCCGACGTGCAGGTGCGAGAGCGGGCTCTTTGACATCGCATCGAACACCTTGCCCGAATCCACGAACGGCGCAAGCTCCAGCTTCAGGTCCGTGTCGAAGACGTGAAAGTCGGACACCCGGAAGCGCGCCTCCAGGCTGGTGGCGAAGCTGTTGCGACCGACGAAGCGGTCGTCACCGTAAGCGCGCAGAGGCTGCGCCTCGCCGATGATGCTGCGGTCCCCGCCGAGCGCGGAGAGGTCCCAGAACGGCGCATCGATGTACGTAGGCATGTAACGCAGCGCTGCATGCGCGACGACCGTCAGATCCGGGCCCACCGCCTGGTATGTCGTCATGTCGACGCCGAGAAACGTGTAGGAACGGATGCTTCCCAGTGCATGCGCGGAGATCCCTGCAAACGCGGCGAGCCGCTCGCCGCTGCGCGGCACGACGTCGGAATCCCGCGTGTCGTAGGTCAGTACCAAGCGCTGCTGGAGATCGGTGACGTGACCGAGTCCTGGCAGCGTGGGGTAGAGGGTCTGTGTCGACGGCAGGAAAGCGAGTGAGCGCGGGCCGATTTCGACGTGCTCGGCGCGGGCCAGGTACGACAGTTGCACCGCCCGGCTGAAGTTGCGCGCCGCCGTGAGCTCGAGGCGGGTCTGGCTTTCCGTGTAGTTCGTCTGGTTGCGCAGCAGCGAGTCGTTGCCGAGGCCGAAGAAGCGGCCGGTGCCGCTGCGGTCGTACATCGCGTGCGCGATCCAGGACCAGTCGCCGTCGCGGCGCAGTCCCTGGTCATACTCGGCATCGAATTCGCGTTCGACCCGCTGCTTGGCGCCGGCGACCACCGACCACTTCTCGTCGTCCGACGGAAAGCTGAACGTTCGCCAGCGCGCACCCCAGCCGAAATATTGGCTGTGAATGATGTCGGGGGCCAGGATCTGGTCGATCTCTCCCTGCGCGTTGTTCGACAGAACCACGGGGAGCAGCCCCAGGGTCAGGCCGCTCTGGGGCCCTGTATCGATCTCGGGGATCGGGATGAAGGGCAGCTTGCCGGTATCGGCCCAGCGCGGACCACTGCTCCCAGCAGCGGCCGGGGCCGCAGCGGGCGATGGCGGACGCGGCGCCGACGAGTCGTTCTCCGCGTCCGCCCGATGCGCCGCCGCCCCCAGCAGCGACACCACGGCAAGAAGCAGCCCTCCCGTCCGCGCGATCCTCCATGCGCGCATTGCGCTGGCGAATCAGCGTTGGCGGCCGAAGCGGTAGCTGAACTCGACGCCGTACAGCCGAGGCGCGCCGGGGATCTGCCACGCCATGGCGTTCGGCGCCACCGTTCCCCCGGTGATGGCGTAGCGGCGCCCGGTCAGGTTCGTGCCGAAGACCGCAACCTCCCAAGGGGCGCCCGCGGGCGCGTAGGCGACGCGTGCATTCAACGTGCCGTACGGACCCTGGCTGATGAAGTCGTTGATGACATTGAATTGGACTGCGTCCTGCCAGGCGTAGTCGGCGTACAGGCGCAGCGCGCCGCCCGCTGCCGTCGTCTCATACCCGACGCCCAGGCCAGCGTTGAATTTCGGCGTCTGGTAGAACTTGTTGCCGGCAAGATCGACTTCGGGCTGGCCGGGACCCGGCGTGTAGAGGAAGCTGATGTAGCGTGCATCCGTGTAGCCGAACGCGCCGTGCAGGTACCAGCCGCGCGGGAGGCGCATGGTCGTTTCCAGCTCGACCCCGCTCACCCGCGCCTTGCCGGCATTGATGACGTAGGTCGTGGGCGTGCCGCCGACCAGCTGCGGCAGCAGGCGCTGCATGTCGTCGTAGTTGCCGTAGAACACGTCCCCGTCGACCAGCAGCGCCCCGCCCAGCAGGTCCGCCTTGAGCCCCAGCTCGTAGTCGGTGAGCTGCTCGGGCCGGAACGGCTGGTCCTGCAGCGTGTTGACCGGAACGTTCCAGCCTCCCGAGCGTTGCGCCCGGCCCGAGCGAAAGTACGCATTGAGGTCGTCGGTGACGCGATAGTGCGTCGACAGCTCCCAGGACCAGTACGAGAATCCGGCGCTCTTGTGGATGGGGGGACAGGGGCCGCCATCGCTGGCCGGATTGCCGGTGCTCGCGTCGATGATCGTGCACGACTGACCGAATGGCGTCGCGGCGTACGCGTTCTCGCTCAGCTTGCGCGTGTCGTGCGTGCGACGCAGGCCGACCGCAGCGGCCCAGCGATCGGTCAGGTGGTATTCGCCGTGCACGTATCCGGCGCTCGAGAGATTTTCGAGCGAGTTGCTCTCGATGACCGGAAAGGGGACGACCGGACCGCCCACGGCCGAGAAGAAGCCCTGGTAGGCGGGGGACTGCGGCGGAATCTGCGAAGGGGCACTGCCATCGTCTCGGAACCAGTACAGGCCGCCGACCCAGTCCAGCTTCCTGTCGAGCGCGGTCCCCGTGAGCTGCAGCTCCGCGCTCTTCTGGCTCGAGGAGTTCTGCAATGCGGTATTGGCGAACGGCAATGATGTCGCATCCACGTCGATCGCCGTGTCGTTGTACAGATGGCGGTAGCCGAGAATGAGCTTGGCGTGCGTCGTCGCGCCGATCGTCTTGTCGAGCGTCAGCTGGGTGGCATCGAGATGGGTGCGATCGTGGGCGAGGAAGTCGGAGCCGGTCTGGTAGAAATTCTCAGGGAACACCACCGGTGCCAGGCCCTGAAACAGCTGGGCCGCCTGGCCGAGCTGCGCGACCACGGTGCCGGACCCTGGCCCCGGCAGCGGATGCAGCAGCGCGCCGACCTCGTCGGCCTCGAAGTGCTCGTAAGTCCAGTAAGCGTCGAACCCTGCGTTGGGGTGCCACAACCCGCCGATGCGTGCCTGGTAGCGGTGCTGGTTGAGGAAGTCCCCCTGCCCGCTGCCTACGCTCGACCCGAAGCCATCGCGCTCGTTGTCCTGGTACGCGAGGCGGAGCGCCATCGTATCCCCCACGGGAACGTTCACGATGCCGCGCCCCATGAAGAGCTGCTTGGCGCCGCCGTCGACGGTGACCTCGGCATCGTAGGAATTGAGCTGCGGCCGTTTGGTGTAGAACGAGATCGCCCCACCGGTGTTGTCGCGCCCGAAGAGGGTGCCCTGCGCGCCGCGCACGATCTCGACCCGATCGATGTCCAGCAGCGTGCTCATCGCCGCCTGGCCGTTGGCCACGTAGACGCCGTCCACGTAGATGCCAACCGCCGGGTCGTAGGCAATCGCCGAGCGGATCGAGGTCTGCCCGCGCATCGTCACGTCGAGCGCCGACACCGACTGGGGCGAGGGCATCATGCGCAGGTTCGGGACCTCGCGCGCGATGTCGTCGAACAGCACCGCATCCTGGTCCTTGAGCTGCTCGCCGGTTTGCACCGTCACCGCGACAGGGGCATCCACGATCTTCTCGTCGCGGCGGCGCGCCGTCACGACGACCTTGCCGAGGTCGACGGTGGCGTCCGTTTCGTCCGCATGCGCGAATGGCGCCAACGGTACCAAGCCGACCATCGCCACGACGCCGGCTGCGGCGGGACCGCAAAACTGCCGTGCCAAACGTGACCATGCCGACTTGATGCCAAGCACCCTTCCCAGGCGCGGGACCCTTGGATTGCGCATTGTGGCCTCCCAAAGAAACGGCAGCGGTTACCCAGCATGTCCCGCGCGTCGCGCTCGGCGCGGTAAATCAGTCTGTGCGCAGCCCCGCGGCACGAGCGACCGCCTTCCACCGCGGCAGCTCCGCTTTCATCTCGGCAGCGAAGCGCGCCGGGTCCGCGCCATCGACCTGCAGACCGAACGTGGCGATTTTCGCGCGCACGTCCGGCTGCTGCAGGATGCGATGGAACGCGCGATCCAGCTTGGCGACGATCTCGGGCGAGGTTCCGAGCGGGGCGAGCGCACCGCTCCAGGTGGACACGTCGAATCCGGGGAATCCCTGCTCCGCCACCGTGGGGACATCGGGCCACACGGCGCTGCGGTCCTTGGTGGTCACCGCGAGGACCTTGAGCCGCCCACTCGTGACCAGCGTGTCGACGGTCCCGGTGAACGTGAACATGACGGGAACCTCGCCGGCGAGCACGTCCTTGGCCTCGGTGTTGGTGTTCACATAGGGCACATGCAGCATGTCGACGCCGGCGCGCTGCGTGAGCATGACCGCGACCAGGTGAGGCGTGGTGCCGACGCCCGAGGTCGCGTAAGCGACGCGTCCGGGCTCGCGGCGAGCGAGCGCAAAGAGCTCGCCCAGCGTCGCGACCTTGAGCGAAGGATTCACGACGATGAGAATCGGCGCGTTGGTCCAGCGCGTGACCGGCACGAATGCGCCGAGGGGATCGACAGCGTGCGGCGCGTTGATCGCGACCAGGGTGGTCAGGAACACGCCGCCCACCAGCAGCGTGTAGCCGTCGGGAGGCGCCTTCGCGACGATGTCGGCGGCGATGCTTCCCGACGCACCGGGGCGGTCGTCGACGATGACCGGCTGGCCGACGTCCTCGGCGAGCTTGTCCGCCACGATGCGCGCGACGGTGTCGACCCAGGTGCCACCGGAAAACGGCACGACGATGTGGATGGGCCGGCTCGGATACGGCCGCACCTCCGCCGCTGGCGCGGTGGATGCCACGCAGGCGAGGAGCATCGCCGCGATCGCAGTGCCGATGCGCCAGCACCCGATACGCGTCAGGATCCGGTCCCGGGTCATGGGACCCGGCGCAGTGCGAGCATGGCCTCGATCAATTCAGGCTCGTCCCAGGGAACATCGACAGGATACTCGCGCAGCCACCGGCTTGCCGGATCGCGCAGCCACTCCGACGGGAAGTGAACGCACATCTGCTCTTCCCCCTCTTCGAGATCGGCGCGCGTCGTCGCGGGCGTGCCCGACACCGCGGAAAAGAGCGCTGCGCACGCATCGATGTTCATCGCCGCGCCGCGGTGGGTCCCGTGCGTCATGCGGCGGTTCAACTCGAGCATGTACGGTTCGCCGGTGCGTTCGTGGATCGCGAACTCCGGCGCGATGATGCCGGTCATGCCGAAACCCTGCGCGAGCCTGGCCGAGAAGTCGCGAAGCGCGTCCGAACGAAAGTATCGCGAGACCGTCGACGGCCCCTTGGGCGGCCCGGCAACCTTCTCCACCGCCATGCCCGAGATCAGCGCGCCCTTCCAGGCCACGCCGGCATAGTACTGGATGCGCCCGGGAACATGCGCCTGGACGATCAGGCGCCGCGCGTACGCCTCGGAGAGTCCGGTCGGATCGGGCCGCCTCAGCGTGGTGAACGCCTGCGCCAGTTCCGCCGCGCTCGAACATATCGCGACGCCCTCGCCGGCCGTCGACTGCCCGCGTTTCACCACGACGGGGTATCCGTGCTCGCCGGCGAAGGCCGCGGCCTCGCGCGGATCCTCGATCACCACATACGGCGGCACCCGCACGCCCAGCGCCGCCGCGGCGGGACTGAGGAGCGTCTTGTCGACGCTGGTGCGATAGAAAGCGGGGTCGCCGAGCGACGCCGTGACGAGCAAGGCCAGGTCGCGCTGCAACGCCGGCTGCAGATTCCCTGGCGGCGAGTACACGAGCATCTGCATCAGCCGGAAAGAAGTGTCGTCGCAGGGCAGCACCAGCACCGGCGAAGTCGCCTTCACCGTCGCGGCGAAGGCGTTGATCCACTGCGCTGCGGTCGCACTCTCCGGAAGATGGCCGATCTTCTTCACGAAGCGGGTTTTCTCGGCGAGCGAGCCCTTCGGCGCGAGCACCGAGACCTCGAAACCGGCCATCGCGAGGCAGCGCGGCATCCGCCCCGGCGCGGGCGAGTGCGTCGCCGTCGAGACCAGCAGGATGGAGGCGCTCATGATGCCTCGGGCGACCCCTCGATCAAGGCAGGGCCGGATGCGGTCGGCGCGACACGCGTCACGCCAAATCCCGCCGAGGCGAGCAGGGATCGGAATCCTTCGATCGTACGCTCGCGCCCGCCGGTCATCACCATCATCGTCAGGTCCGCCATCGCCGCCGACCGTGCGGCCGGTGACGCATCGAAACATTCCGGCAGCAGGCGCTCGATCACGAACAGCTTGCCGCCGGGAGCGATCGCACGCCGACAGTTCCGGAGAATGACGCCGGCGCGCTCGTCGCTCCAGTCGTGCACGACCTGGCAGAGGATGTAAGCATCCGCGCCCCCGGGCACCGAATCGAAGGCGTCACCGGCAACGACCGCGCACCGCGCCGCCAGTCCGGCAGCGTCGATCCGCGCGTGCGCATCGCCGACGACCTGGGGCAGATCGAAGAGCACCCCGCGCATCGCCGGATGTTGCCGGAGCAGGGCGACCAGCAGGCTCCCGTCTCCTCCTCCGACGTCGACAATGCTGCGCACGTCGGCAAATGCCGCGCTTGCGACAAGCGCGGGCTCGAACCCATGGGTGAGCGCAGCCATGGCCCGGTTGAAAAGCTCGCCGCGCTGCGGGTGTCGCCGCCGGTAGTCCCACACATCCGTGCTGAAGAGGTGATCGAAAGCGACCTCGCCGTGCCGCACGCTGTGCTCGAGCTCACCCCAGGCCGCGTAATGCTCGCCGCCGAGCGCGAACTCGGCCCATGCACGCAACGACCCTTGCGCGTCGCCATCCAGCGTGCTGCCGAGGGCGGTCAGCGCGAATTGCCCACGCGGATTCCGCGCGACCACGCCGAGGCTCGCGAGCGCATGCAGCAGTCGTTCGAGCGACGGCGCGTGCGTCGACGTGGCCTCCGCGAGCGCCTGGACGTCCTTCGATCCGTCGCGCAGGGCATCGGCAAGGTGCAGCCTGGCGGCGACCTGGATCACGCGCGAAGCGCGAAAGCCGGCGATCAACCGCAACATTGCGTCGTGGGGAGATTCGCGCGGGGCCGGCATCGGGAGCGACGTTTGGGAATCCGCGACCGGGCCCGGCGAATCCATGCGCACCGTGCCGGGTCATTGCGTCCGGATGGCAGCGCTGCGGGCTCGTGCGCCCGCTAAGGGCGGGAATTTCATGGCCAAGGGCGGAATCGAACCCCCGACACAAGGATTTTCAGTATCGGCCGGACAATACGCCACGACCAACGACCACACGCAGCCACAGCGAAAACAGCGGGTTGGAATCTAGCACGTGTTGGCGCCGACGGCCAGTCTTCGCCAGTTGTTGCAGGCAGGTGTCCGATGGAGCCGGTAGCCGGCGGACGCCGCCGCCCTGCCCCCCGCCCCTCGCCCAGAACGCGCAGAAGGTGGCGTTGCATTGACCGGTCGAACCCACCCCGGCTTACTATGCGGCGTATGAGTCGGGACCCCACCGCGGCACTGCCATCCGAATCCGTTGAAAAGATCTCACGGGTGGAGATGGGCGAGTTGCCCATCCGACGCTACGAGGGTTCGGTGCACGTCGTCGCGGGGCGCCCGGACCTCCAGCACGCGATGCAGGACATCCTCCAGGAAAGCGTAGTCGGCTTCGACACCGAGACACGGCCCGCCTTCAGGGCCGGCGAGAGCTACCTCCCCTCACTCGTGCAGTTCGCTACCGCGAGCGCTGTGTATCTCTTGCAGGCCCAGCAGCAGGACCTTTTCGGCGCGATGCGGGAGATCCTTTCGTCAGAGAAGATCATCAAGGTGGGCGTGTCGGTGACCGACGATATGCGTAGCCTGAAAAGGCTATTCGAGTTCGACGAAAGATCGGTGGTGGATCTCGGCAAGGTTGCGAAGCGTCACGGCCTGAAGCAGACGGGCGTGCGCAATCTCGCCGGGATATTTCTCGGCACGCGCATCCCCAAAGGCGCGAAGACTTCGAACTGGGCCGCGCGCCGCTTGACGCCGCAGCAGATCACTTACGCGGCGACCGATGCCTGGGCGTGCCGCGAGCTGTATCTCCGCTTCAAGGAACTGAAAATGGTCTGATGACCATCTTCGTGACGAAGATGCTGGCGCGCGTGCGCACCTGGATGCGCCGGAACCCCTGCGCATCCAGGACAGTCGACGAGGACGCTAGCCGAATTTCGACTTCAGCCGCTCGGCAAACTTGACGAGATCGATGATCATCCGCTCGTGCGTCCCGATACCGATCACCTCGGATCCGTCCGTCGCCCGGATTGTGAACTCGATGCGCCGGCCGTCGACCTCGGTGACCTCGGCCTCGCCCGTGACACGGCGTCCGGCCGGAGTGGCTGCCAGGTGGCGAACGTCGACGCGTGTGCCGAGTGCACTCTCGCTCACGCCGAGGTACGGCTTGATGGCGTTGAGCGCTGCATTCTCCATGACCATGATCATCACAGGTGTCGCCAGAACTGGAGGCAACATCGCGTCCTTGAAGCGGTTGGCGAGGTGTTCGGGAGTGACGACGAGA
>DAHUXO010000081.1 GCA_027307095.1 Betaproteobacteria bacterium
GGCCGTGCAATGCAGCGGGACGTGCGATCCGGACGTCAGGTTGATGCGCAACGGCCAGGCGGCCTCGACGCGGTCGAGGTAGACGACGCTCGCGCCGTCGAGCATCGTGAAGTTGCAGGTCTCGCGGATTTCGGCCGCCAGACGGTCGAGGACGGCGTGGCGCGCGGCCCTGAAGTTGCCGTTGTGCATGACGTCGCGCGCCAGCGCGGAAAGCCGCGGACCCGGCGCATAGCGGCGCATGCCCGGCTCGCGCATCGCGAGCCCAGCGTCCTCGAGCATCGCCAGCATGCGGTAGACCGTGGGCTTGGGCAGCCCGGCATCGTCGGCGAGATCGGTGAGCGAGCGCGGCCGTTCGGCGCGGGCGAGCGCCTCCACCACGGCAAACGCGCGCAACGTGGCGGGAACGTTATCTTCCTTGCGAGGCATTCTCGCATTCTATCGGATTCTGGAACGGAAAATTCGAAAATCGATGCAAATGCGTTGCACGACAGGCGATGCTATGGAACACTGCGGCCTTCGCACTCGCGCAGCGGCGCTGGCCGACCCGCGCGGTTACGCAAACTTCCACTCGGAGCTTTCTCGATGAACAACATCTCGGATGTGAACCGCATGGCCGTCACCGGCAGGGTCCGGATCACGCCATCGGAAGCATTCGTCGAGACGCTGGTCGCGCAGGGCGTGACGCATGTCTTCGGCATCGTCGGCTCGGCCTACATGGATGCGCTCGACCTGTTTCCCGCCGCCGGAATCCGCTTCGTGCCGACGGTGCACGAGCAGGGCTCGGCGCACATGGCGGACGGCTTTTCGCGCGTCTCGGGACGTCACGGCGTGTGCATCGGCCAGAACGGACCCGGTATCACCAATTTCGCGACAGCGATCGCGGCAGCCTACTGGGCGCACTCGCCGGTGGTGGCGATCACGCCGGAAGCAGGGACGATGGGCGTCGGTCTCGGCGGGTTCCAGGAAACCGACCAGCTGCCGATGTTCTCCAAGATCACCAAGTACCAGGCGCACGTGAACAATCCGGCGCGCATGGCCGAGCTCACCGGGCGCGCGTTCGACCGGGCTCTGCTGGAGATGGGTCCGACGCAGCTCAACATCCCGCGCGACTATTTCTACGGCGAGATCGAGTGCGAGGTCCCGCAGCCAATCCACATCGAGCGCGGCGCCGGCGGCGAGCACAGCCTGGACGAGGCGGCCGACCTGCTCGCGCAGGCGAAGTTCCCGGTGATCATCTCGGGCGGCGGCGTGGTCATGGCGGGAGGCGTCGCCGACGCGGTGGCGCTCGCCGAGGCGCTCGGCGCGCCGGTGTGCAACAGCTACCTGCATAACGATTCGTTCCCGGCCAGCCACCCGCTGTGGTGCGGTCCGCTGGGTTATCACGGCTCGAAGGCCGCGATGAAGCTGATCGCCAAGGCCGACGTCGTGCTCGCGCTGGGCTCGCGCATCGGTCCTTTCGGCGTGCTGCCGCAGTACGGATTCGAGTACTGGCCGCAGAGCGCCAAGCTGATCCAGGTCGACGCCGATCCGCGCGTGCTGGGGCTGGTCAAGAAGACCAACGTCGTCGTCTGCGGCGACCCGGCCGCGGCGGCGCGCGCGCTGACGGCGCGGCTCAAGTCGCGCATGCCGGCGGGCGCCGCCAACCGCGAGCATCGGATGGCACAGATCAAGGCCGAGCGCGCCGCCTGGGACCAGGAGCTCGCCGGATGGAATCAGGAGAAGGACGACTGGAGCCTCGAGGTCGCGAAGGACTCGAAGTACATGCACCCGCGCCAGATGCTGCGCGAGCTCCAGAAGGCGATGCCGGCCGACGCGATGGTGTCGACCGATATCGGCAACATCTGCCAGGTGGCCAACAGCTACCTGAAGTTCGAGAAGCCGCGCAGCATGTTCGGCGCGATGATGTTCGGCAACTGCGGCTACGCGTTCCCGACGATGATCGGCTGCAAGGTCGCGGCACCCGACCGCAGCGCGGTCGCCTACGTCGGCGACGGTGCGTGGTGCATGAGCTTCGGCGAGATCCTCACCTGCGTCCGCGAGAACATTCCGGTCACCGCCGTTGTCTTCAACAATCAGCAGTGGGGCGCCGAGAAGAAGAACCACGTCGATTTCTACAGCAACCGGTTCCTCGGCGTGAACCTCGAGAATCCGAGCTTTGCCGGAATCGCCCGCTCGATGGGCGCCGAAGGCGTCACCGTCGACCGGCTGTCGGACGTCGGAGCGGCGCTGCACGACGCCTGCAAGGCGCAGAAGGAAGGCAGGACGACGATCGTGGAAATGATGTGCACGCGGGAGCTGGGCGATCCGTTCCGGCGCGACGCTCTGCGCAAGCCCGTACGCACCCTCGCCAAATACAAGGCGTTCGTCTGATCCCGATTGCCAGGTGACGCTGCGTTCTCTGCCCGGCCGCGCACAGGGCGCGGCCCGGATCTCCGCACAGCGGGGATCCGACGGGCAGGCAGCGCCGTCGCTCGCCGCCGTCCATTTGCCAGCCAGAGCGTGAGCGCCATCCGCAGCGTACGGCTTTACCGGCTCGAGGTGCCCCTCCGGGTGCCCTACAAGCTCGCGTTCGGCCCGGTCAGCCATTTCGATACCCTGATCGCGCAGATCGAGGATTCCGACGGGCGTACCGGACTTGGGGAAGCCACCATTCTCACCGGTTACACCGAGGAGACGGTGGACGGGAGTTGGGCGCTGATGCAGCGCCTCGCGGCGGCATCGGTTGGCGTCGAGGCCGAGGAAGGCCGCCAGAGGCTGCTCCGCGAGGTCCAGCGCGCGCCATTCGCGGTGACTGCGCTCGTGACCGCGGTGGAAATGCTCCAGGGCAATCGCTTTCTCGCGGTGCCGGTGGCCTCGGAGGTGCCGCTGCTCGCGCTCGTCAACGGCGAGACTGCCGCCGCGCTCGACGGCGAAATCGACGCGCTGCTGGAACGCGGCTTCCGCACGCTGAAAGTGAAGGTGGGCTTCGAAGTCGAAGCAGACGCGCGGCGGTTGCGGCTGATCCAGCGCATCGCCGCGGGGCGCGCCGCGATCCGCGTCGACGCCAATCAGGGCTACAGCGTCGACGATGCCAGGCGTTTCGCCGCCGGCATGCAGCCCGAGGGCATCGAGCTCTTCGAGCAGCCTTGCCGTGCCGGCGACTGGGAGGCGGCGAGTGCGGTGGCCGCCGTGTCCACGGTGCCGATGATGTTGGACGAGTCGATCTACGGCATCGAGGACATCGAGCGCGCAGCGGAACTGCGCGCGGCGCGGTTCATCAAGCTCAAGCTGATGAAGCTCGGCAGCGTCGAGCGGCTCGTCGCCGCGCTGGAGTTGATCCGTGCACTCGGCATGGAGCCGGTGCTGGGCAACGGCGTGGCCTGCGAAATCGGCTGCTGGATGGAGGCGCTAGTCGCCCGCACCCACATCCGCAACGCGGGGGAGATGAACGGTTATCTCAAGCAGGCCGAGCCGCTGCTCGTCGATCCCCCCGCGTTCAGCGGTGGCGCGATGCGCCTCGAGCCCGATTACCGCCCGCAGCTCGATCCTGCGGCGCTGCAACGCCTGGCGCGTGACACGGCACAATTCCTTCCATCCGCGTTCGCGCGGGCATAGGGCTCTCATGCGCGCGATCGTCATCGACCGTTTCGGAGGCCCGGACGAGCTCACGCTGAAGGACGTGCCGGTGCCGTCGCCCGCCAGGGGGGAGGTGCTGGTGCGGGTCGAGGTCGCAGGCGTCAACTTCATCGACGTCTACATGCGCAACGGCGCCTACGGCAAATCCGATACCTACAAGACGCCGCTCCCGATGACCATCGGCATGGAGGCCGGCGGCACCGTTGCCGCGCTCGGCGATGGTGTGCAGGGGCTCGCGGTGGGTGACCGCGTGGCGTACTGCCTCGCGCGCGGGAGCTATGCGGAGTACGCGCTGGTGCCCGCCTGGCGGGCGGTCAAGGTCCCGCAGAGCGTGCCGCTGGAGCACGCGACCGCACTCATTCTGCAGGGGCTGACCGCGCACTACCTGTCGCATTCCGCTTTCGCTCTGAAGCCGGGCGACACCTGCCTCGTGCACGCGGCCGCAGGCGGCGTGGGTCAGCTG
>DAHUXO010000082.1 GCA_027307095.1 Betaproteobacteria bacterium
GAGCCACGCGAAGCTCGCACCCGAGACGAGACCCCACACCAGCCCCTTCGATGCGCGGTCCGACCATGAGAACGCGGGAACGATCAGGAGCAGACCCGCGATCACCAGGGCTGCGGCCGCATAGCGCTGTTTCGCAACGCCTCGCGGCGCCGCAGGGCGCTCGATGACCAGCACGAACAGCGGAAAGCTCGCATAGCCCAGCAAGGCGACCGCGACGCTCGCCGACTGCACCGCGGCGAAGAACGACACCCAATGCAGTGCCAGGATCGCGCCGTTGGCGGCGAGCGCAGGCGTCGGCGTGCCCGCGGGACGGCCGCGGATCCGCAGCGTCAGCGCCAGCGCGAGCGCCGCGAATGCGGTCCGCCCCAGCACGATCGCGATGGCCGACAGCGCGATCCATTTTCCGAACAGCGCCGCGAGCGCAAACAGCGCGACGGCGGCATGAACGGCGAGCAACGCGGAACCGGTCCTCAACGGCACCCTCGATCGGCGGGACGACGGCCATTGTGCCAGCCGACTGCTTCGCGGCCCGCGGATGCGTCCCCGCGAGTCGCGATGGCGGTATGATGCGCGGGAGTGCGATCGTGAAACACGCCCTGGTTTCCACCCCCTCCCGCACCGGTCGCAGCCCGCGCCCCCGGCGGTCGCGGCGCGGACCCTCCTAGCCGGTCATGCCCGCGCCGCTCCTCATCGGCATATCCGCGCGCATCCACCATCCGAGCGAGCTGACGCGCACGCTGGGCGGCGTCTACACGAAGACGCTGCACTACCTGGAGCAGTCGGTCACGCAGTGGGTGATGTCCAAGAACGTGCTGGTGTTCATGATTCCGGCCATCGAATCCGAGGGCTTGGTCAAGCGCAGCGAAATGCGCCTCTATCACTATGCCGAGGCGCTGGACGCGCTGGTGCTGCAAGGCGGCGCGGACATCGCGCCGCCGACCTACGGCGAGGAGGCGCGCGACCCCGACTGGGTCGGCGATCGCGTCCGCGACCGCTACGAGATCGAGCTGTTCGAGGCCTTCGTCGGCAAGGGCAAGCCGGTGCTGGGGATCTGCCGCGGCTGCCAGATGATCAACGTCGCGTTCGGGGGAACCCTGTACCAGGACATCCCGACCCAGCTCCCCGACGCCCAGTCCCATCGCGACGTCGGCCAGTACGAGCACAAGTACCACCTCGCCACGTTCGTCCCCGGTAGCGGGCTCGCCAGGCTCTATCCCGAACGCAGCGAGGCGCTGATCAACACCATCCACCATCAGGCGGTCAACAAGCTGGGCCGCGGCCTCATCGTCGAAGCGCGATCGGTCCCCGACGGCATCGTCGAAGCGATCCGCTGGCGCGGTCCGAGCTATGTCGTCGGCGTCCAGTGGCACCCGGAATTCATGTTCGGTCCCGGAATGGGGAGCGACCATCTCGACGGGACGCCGATCCTCAACGAGTTCCTCGACGCGGTACGCGCGCGCAAGCTGCGACGCTGATCGGCACGCCGCGCGCTCAGGCGTCCTGCATCTCGGCTGCCCGCAACGTGTTGGCGAGGAGCATCGCGATGGTCATCGGTCCGACGCCTCCCGGCACCGGGGTGATCCAGGCTGCGCGCTCGCACGCCGCCTGGAAGTCGACGTCGCCGACGAGCCGGCCGTCCGCCCCCCGGTTGATGCCGACGTCGACGACGATCGCGCCCGCCTTGATCCAGTCGCCCTGCACCAGATGCGCCCTGCCGACGGCGGCGACGACGAGGTCCGCCTGCCGCACGAGCCCGGGCAGGTCACGGGTCGCGGTGTGGCAGATCGTCACCGTGCAGCGTGCCATCAGCAACTCGAACGCCATCGGGCGGCCGATGATGTTCGACTGGCCGATGACGACGGCGTGCCTGCCGGCGAGATCCTCCCCGGTCTCGGCGAGCAGCCGCATGCAGCCGTACGGCGTGCAGGGGCGCAGCGTCGGCATCCTCAGCACCAGCCTGCCGACGTTGTACGGATGAAAGCCGTCGACGTCCTTCGCCGGGTCGATCGCCTCGATGACCCGCGCCGCCGAGATCTGCGCCGGCAGCGGCAGCTGGACGAGAATGCCGTTGACCGAGGGATCGCGGTTCAGGCGGCCGATCAGCGCGAGCAGCTCGGATTCCGATGCGCTCGCGGGGAGATCGAACGCCAGCGATCGCATTCCGATGCCGTCGGCCGTCCTGCGCTTGTTGCGCACGTAGACCTGAGAGGCGGCATCGTCGCCGACCAGCACCGCCGCGAGCCCGGGGGCACCGCGGCCGGCGGCGATGCGCGCGGCAATGCGCTCGCGCAACTCGCCGGTCACGCGTTCGGCCAGCGCCTTGCCGTCCAGGATTCGCGCGGGCATGCCCGACCCTTCCGATGGAAGCCGCGATTCTAACCGCGATCGGCGCGCGGCTCCGGGCCGCCCTCGCGCACGGGATTTCCGCCGGGTACGCACTGCGCGTGGATGGCGCAACCGTCGGCATCCTCGACGCGGCGCGGGCCCGTCGGCTCGCCGGGTTTGCCGATGTGTTCACGGTCGGCCGGGATGCGGTCGAGTTCGCTCCGTGGCTGCGCGATCCACCCTCGCGCAGCGCGGCGATCGCGCAAGTCGCGCGTGAGCTCGCGCGCGATGGGCAGCTTTCTGCGTGGCGCGACGAACTGTATGCGGTGTCCGAGACCTTCGGGGCGCCGCCGGTTTTCGTCGTCGAGCGCGCGGCCGCGCGCTATTTCGGGATCAGGACCTGGGCCGCGCATGTCAACGGCGTGGTCCGGCGTGCTGACGCCACGATGATGTGGTTCGCGCGCCGCAGCCCGCGCAAGCCGATCGACCCGGGCATGCTCGACAATCTCGTCGGCGGCGGGATCGCGGCGGGCCGCGGCGTCCTCGAGACGGCCGTCAGCGAAGCCTGGGAGGAAGCGGGGATCCCCGAGGCCCTCGCATCGCAGGCGCTCCCCGCGGGGACGGTGAACGTCCGGCGCACCAATCCCGACGGCGTCCAGCGCGAGACGATATTCGTGCACGACCTCTGGCTGCCGCCCGATTTCGTTCCGGCCAACCAGGACGGCGAGGTGGTGTCCCAGCATTGCGTATCCCTGCCGGAGGCCGCGCGCCTGATCGGGATTGCGCAGGGTGGCGACGAGGTCACCGTCGATGCCAGTCTCGTCGTGCTGGATTTCCTGCTGCGCCACGACGCGCTGCGCGGAGATGCGAAGGATCTCGGTTCGCTGCGCGCACTGCTCGAACCGACGGCATAGTTGCAGGACCTGCGACCCGCCCTCCCTGCTCCCCGCGCCGGCGCCGGTGCCAGCGCCATCCCGACCGGGCCGCAGCGAGGGCTGCGCCACCGATCAGGCGGGCGCCGCGCGCTCGATCCCCATCTCGGCCAGGGTGTCGCGCACGGCATTGACCGCGTGGCGCATCTCGTCGGGGCCGATGGCGCCGATGCATCCGACGCGAAACGTCTCGACCTGCGTGAGCTTGCCCGGATAGAGGATGAATCCCTTGTCGCGCACGCGATCGTAGAACTCGCGAAAGCCGTAGCGCGGATCGGCAGGTGCGTGGAAGGTGACGATGATCGGCGCCTGGACACGAGGGTCGAGGAAGCGCCGGAAGCCGAGTTCCTCCATCCCGCGGACCAGGACCTCGCAATTGCGGGTGTAGCGCGCGAGGCGCGCCGCCTGGCCGCCTTCTGCGTCGAAGGACTCGAGCGCCGCGGAGAATGCCGCCACGACATGCGTCGGCGGCGTGAAGCGCCACTGGGTCGTCCGCTCCATGTACTGCCACTGGTCGTGGAGGTCCAGCGACAGCGACGTGCTGTTGCCCGCGCAATGCTCGAGGACGCTCCTGCGCGCGAGCACGAAACCGATGCCCGGGGGGCCTTCGATGCACTTGCCCGACGCCGCGACCAGCGCGTCGAATGGCACGCTGCGCGCATCGATCGGCAAGGCACCGAACGAGCTCATCGCATCGACGATCAGGTGCCTGCCGCAGCGCGCGACGGCGTCGGCGATCCCTTCCAGCGGATTGAGGATGCCGGTCGAAGTCTCGCAATGGACGAGACCAACGTGGGTGATCGACGAATCGGCCTGCAGCAGCCTTTCGACGTCCGCGACCGCCGTCGGCACGTCCTCGGCGGTCTCGAACGCGCTGACGCGCCGCCCCATCATCCGCGCGAGCCTGGCGAGGCGGGTCCCGTAGGCGCCGTTGATCAGTGCGAGCAGGTGCCCGTCGCGCGGCAGCAGGGTGTTGACCGCCGCCTCGACGGCGAAGGTTCCGCTGCCCTGCAGGGGCACGCAGACATGCGAGCCTTCCGCCCCGGCGATCGACAGCAGCCGCTCGCGCACGATCGCGGTGACCGCGTTGAATGCCGAATCCCAGGAACCCCAGTCCCTGAGCATCGCCATCTTGGTGGCGAGCGACGTCGTGAGCGGGCCTGGCGTCAACAGGATCGGATCGCGACTGAAATTGCTCATGGGACGGGTCCTTGGTCACCGATTGCCGATTGTTGACAATCTACACCTGGGAGGGTCTAATCGCAACGTGCTGAAGACCAATCCCCCGCGCGCCGCCGCCCGCCGCCGCATTGCCGGCGCCGGCATCGACGCGCCGCGACGCATGGCGCCCGACCATCCGATCGCCGTGCTCCAGGCGCATTCGCTGCCGGGACTGCTGCAGCGCGAGGTCGAGCGGATGATCCTCGCCGGCGATCTCGCCGCCGGGGCGCAACTGCGCGAAGCCGAGCTCGCGTCGATGCTGGGCGTCTCCCGCGGTCCTCTCCGCGAAGCGTTCCGCGCGCTCGAGGAGTCGGGGCTCGTGAGGCTGGAAAAGAACCGTGGGGTGTTCGTGCGCCAGATCGGCGTCGACGAGGCCGACCAGATCTTCGAGCTGCGTGCGGTCCTCGACCAATACGCCGGTCGCCGCGCCGCGCAGAACGCGGCGCCTGCCGACATCGCCGAGCTGCGCGCCCTCGTCGACCGCATGGAGCGGGCCGTCGCCGACGGCGACATCGACGTCTACCTCGATGCCAATGTCGCTTTCCACGACCGGATCGTGCAGCTCGCCGGAAACCCCAAGCTGACGCTGCTCTACCGGCGCCTGGTCAATGAGCTGCACCTGCATCGCCGCGCGTCGCTCGGACAGGAGGGACGGCTGCCGGTGTCGATCCGCGAGCATCGCGCAATCGTCGCGAGCATCGCGTCCGGACAGGCCGCGGCCGCAGGCCGAGCCCTGTACGACCACGCGATGGCGAGCCGCGACCGGGTGCACCGCGTCCGCGACGACCCGCTGCAGGCCGGCGACACGAGGCAGCCCCGGTGAAATCCCTGACCGTCAACGGTCGCGACTACCGCTGGCCCGTGCGGCCGACCGTCGTCGTCTGCGTCGACGGCTGCGAGCCGGATTACCTGAACCAGGCGATCAGCGCGGGCAGCGCGCCGTGGATGGCGTCGCTGAACGGCCGCGCTACCTGCCTGACCGCCGACTGCGTCGTGCCCTCCTTCACCAACCCGAACAACCTGTCGATCGTCACCGGGACGCCGCCATCGGTGCATGGCATCGCCGGGAACTATTTCTACGACACCGAGGCGCGGGCCGAGGTGATGATGAACGACCCGAAATACCTGCGCGTCGGGACGATACTCGCCGCGTTCGCCGATGCCGGAGCGAAGGTTGCCGTGGTCACCGCCAAGGACAAGCTGCGGACGATGCTGGGCCACCGGATGAGAGGCATCTGCTTCTCCTCGGAGAAGGCCGATCGCGTGACGCCGGCCGCGAACGGCATCGCCGACGCGATCGCCCTTACCGGGATGCCGCTGCCTTCGGTCTACAGCGCCGAGCTGTCCGAGTTCGTCTTCGCTGCCGGCTGCGCGCTGCTCGAGCGTGAGCGCCCCGATCTCGTGTACCTGTCGACCACCGACTACGTGCAGCACAAGCACGCCCCCGGAACGCCCGCCGCGAACGCATTCACCGCGATGCTCGACCGTTACCTCGCGCGCCTCGATGCGCTCGGAGCCGTCATCGTCCTGACCGCCGATCACGGCATGAACGCCAAGACCGACGCGTTCGGACGCCCCAACATCGTCTTCCTGCAGGATGTGCTGGATCGCTGGTACAGCCCGGATGCGACGCGCGTCATCCTGCCGATCACCGATCCGTACGTCGTCCACCACGGCGCGCTGGGCTCGTTCGCCACGGTCCATGTCGGGAACGGCCTGGACCCCGCTGCGTTGGGCCGTCGCATCGCCGAGCTGCCCGGCATCGATTCCGCGATGCTGCGTGCCGAAGCGTGCCGGCGCTTCGAGCTTCCTCCCGATCGCATCGGCGATCTCGTCGTCGTTTCGGAGCGGCTGACGGTCATCGGCAGCCGCGTGGATCGCCACGACCTGTCCGGCCTCGACGCGCCGTTGCGCTCGCACGGCGGCACCTCGGAGCAGCAGGTGCCCCTGATCGCCAACCGGTCGGCGCCCGATCTGCCGACGCGGCGCTGGCGCAATTTCGACGCCTTCGACCTGGCGCTCAACCATCTCGCCTGACGCACCCGGAAAGACGATGAACGACATCCGCAGATCCGACCGGGCCCCGGCCCGCCACGAGCCGATGCGCATCGCCGGCGAACGGGTGGATGGCGCCCGCAGGCTCGAGGTCCTCGATCCCTACACCGGGGCCCTCGTCGGCACCGTCCCCAGGGCCAGCATCGAGCAGATCGGCGGCGCCTTCGCGCAGGCCCGCGCCTACCGCCCCCGCCTGTCCCGCTACGAGCGCTACGCGATCTGCCAACGGACCGCCGCGCTGATCCGCGAGCGCGCCGAAGCTCTGTCCGACCTGATCACCGCCGAATGCGGCATCTGCAAGAAGGACTCCCTCTACGAGGTCGGCCGTGCCTGCGATGTATTCGTATTCGCCGGCAACGCGGCGCTGCAGGACGACGGACAGGTCTTTTCCTGCGACCTCACGCCGCACGGCAAGTCGCGCAAGGTGTACACGCTGCGCGAGCCGCTGCAGGGCGTCATCTCGGCGATCACGCCATTCAACCACCCCCTGAACCAGGTTGCGCACAAGGTCGCGCCGTCGATCGCGACCAACAACCGGATGGTGCTGAAGCCCACCGAGAAGACCCCGCTGACGGCGCTGGTACTCGCCGACATCCTGTACGAGGCCGGCCTGCCGCCGCCGATGTTCTCGGTCGTCACCGGCGATCCGCGCGAGATCGCCGACGAGATGCTGACCAATCCCGACGTCGACCTCGTCACGTTCACCGGAGGCGTCCCGGTGGGGAAGTACATCGCCGCCAAGGCCGTCTACAAGCGCCAGGTGCTCGAGCTCGGCGGCAACGATCCGATCATCGTGATGGAGGACGCCGATCTCGACGAAGCCGCGACCCTCGCCGCAACCGGGTCGTACAAGAACTCGGGCCAGCGCTGCACCGCGGTCAAGCGCATGCTGGTGCAGGAGCGCGTCGCGGACGCCTTCGTCGAGCGCCTACTCGCGCGCACCAAGGCATGGACCTGGGGCGACCCTGCCGACCCGAACGTCGACATGGGCACGGTCATCGATGCGGCCGCGGCCGCCGGATTCGAAGCCAAGGTCCGCGCCGCGGTCGACCAGGGCGCGAAGCTGCTGTTCGGCAACCTCCGCGATGGCGCACTCTACTCGCCGACCGTCATCGATCACGTGACCCCCGACATGGACGTCGTGCGCACCGAAACCTTCGGACCGGTATCGCCGGTCATACGCTTCCGCGATGCCGACGACGCGATCCGCATCGCCAACTCGACCGCCTACGGGCTGTCCTCGTCGGTATGCACGAACCGCCTCGACTACGTGACCCGCTTCGTGACCGAGCTCAACGTCGGGACGGTTAACATCCGCGAAGTGCCCGGTTACCGCCTCGAGCTGACCCCGTTCGGCGGCATCAAGGATTCGGGACTCGGCTACAAGGAGGGCGTGCAGGAAGCGATGAAGAGCTTCACCAACGTCAAGACCTACTCCCTTCCATGGTGAGCTGAATGCAGGTGCTGCTCAACCTGCTGGCCGGGGTATCGCTGCTCGTCTGGGGCACGCACATCGTGCGCACGGCGATCCTGCGCATGTACGGCGGCAACCTGCGCCGCATCCTGCGCCGCAGCGTGTCGAGGCGCGTTCCCGCCTTCTTCGCCGGCCTCGGCGTCACCGGGCTGATCCAGAGCAGCACGGCGACGGCGATGATCGTCGCCGCATTCGCCGGCCAGGGCCTGATCGGGACCGCACCCGCGCTCGCCGTCATGCTGGGCGCGGATGTCGGCACCGCGCTCGTCACCGTGCTGCTGTCCTTCGACCTGTCGTGGCTCGCCCCGCTTCTGATCTTCGCCGGCATCGTGCTGTACCTGTCGAGCCAGGCGACCGCCGCGGGCCGCTTCGGCCGCATCCTGCTCGGCCTCGGACTGATCATGTTCGCGCTGCAGTGGATCTCCGTCGCCTCGCGTCCGGTGGTTCAGGCGGCTGGAGTGCAGGTGATCTTCGCCTCGCTGACCGGCGACGTGATGCTGGACATGCTGGTCGCGGCGCTGTTCACGATCCTCTGCTATTCGAGCCTCGCCGCGGTGCTGCTGTTCGCGTCGCTGGCATCGCTGCATGTCCTGTCCCTCCCGGTGGCGCTCGGGCTGGTGCTCGGCGCGAACCTCGGCAGCGGCGTGCTGGGGATGCTGTCGACCCTGCGCGCGATACCCGAGGCACGGCGCGTGACGCTGGGCAACTTCCTGTTCAAGCTGATTGGCTGCGTGCTCGCGATCCCGCTGGTCGCCCATCTCGACCGGTGGATCGCGGTCCTGGGCCTCGATCCGGCGCGCGAGGTCGTCCTGTTCCACCTCGGCTTCAACGTCGCGCTCGCCCTGCTGCTGGTGTTCTGGACCGAGAGCATCGCGCGGCTGGCCGAACGCCTGCTTCCGGCGCGCCCCGCCTCCGCGGACCCTGCCAAGCCGCGCCACCTCGATCCGTCGGCGCTCGAGACGCCGAGCGTCGCCATCGGCTGCGCGGCACGCGAGGCGATGCGCATCGGCGACGTCGTCGAGGAGATGCTCGAGGGCACGCTGAAGGTGCTGACGACCAACGACCGGACGCTGGCCGTGCGCCTGCGCAACATGGACGACGTCGTCGACGACCTGTACACCGCGGTCAAGCTGTACCTGGCGCAGATTCCCCGCGAGGCGCTGGAGCCGCGGGAGAGCCGCCGCTGGGCCGATGTCGTCTCGTTCGCGATCAACATGGAGCAGGTCGGCGACATCATCGAGCGCATCCTGATGGACGTCGAGGACAAGAAGATCGACAAGGGCCGCAATTTCTCGGAGGCCGGCATGGCCGAGATCTGCGACCTGCATTCGCGCCTGGTGGACAACCTTCGACTCGGACTTTCGGTGTTCCTGAGCGGCGACCTGAAGAATGCGCAGGAGTTGCTCGCGCAGAAAGTGCTGTTCCGCGACCTCGAGCGCGCCTACGCGAACTCCCACCTCGCGCGCCTCGCCGAGCATGCGATCGAGAGCATCGAGTCGTCGTCGCTGCACCTCGACCTGATCTCCGACCTGCGCCGGATCAACTCGCACATCTGCTCGATCGCCTACCCGATCCTCGAAGAGGCAGGGGTGCTCGCCCGGACGCGCCTCAAGTCCGCCGACGACGGCGCCGACGCAGATGTCCAGGGCGCGGCGAGGCCTGCCAAAGGGGCCTGGCAGAAGCACAATCCAGGCACCGTGTAGGCGTGCCGCGAGCTTCCCTGCGGCTGCGCAGCGCGTGACGGCGCCGATCCCCGAGCTGTCGCCCGGCATCACGCTCGCCGTGCTGGGCGCCGGCGTGTTGCACGCAGGCTGGAACGCGCTGCTGAAGTCCGCCCGCGGCGGCGATGCGATGCTCGACACCGCCTCGGTCGTCGCCGGCTCCTCGGCATGTGCATTGCTCGTCCTGCCGCTGGTGCCACTGCCCGCGCCCGCTGCGTGGAAATTCGTCGCGGCATCGTCGCTGGTCCATTTTGCGTATTACGCGACGCTGGCCCAGGCCTACCGGACCGGGGACCTGTCGTTCGCCTACCCGTTGATGCGCGGCAGCGCTCCGCTGCTGGTTGCGGTCCTGGGCGGGGTGCTGCTGAACGAGCTTCCCGGCGCGCACGCCATGGCGGGAATCGCGCTGATCTGCGCAGGCATCGTCAGCATCGCATTCGTGCCGGGGCGCCGTCATCCGCCCGCGGCCGCCGGCTGGGCATTCGCCAATGCCGCGGTGATCGCCACCTACACGCTGATCGATGCGAGCGGCGCGCGCGCATCCGGCAATGCCGCCGCCTACGCGACGTGGCTGATCTTCATCGAGGGCCTGCCGTTCCTCGCGTGGATCGCCTGGAGGCGCGGCGCGCCTGCGCTCGACTACCTGCGCTGCGGATGGCGGCGCGGCGTGCTCGGAGGCATGGGCAGCTTCGCCGCCTACGGGATTGTCCTGTACGCGATGACGCGGGCGCCCGTCGCCGCCGTCGCCGCGCTGCGCGAGACATCGGTGCTCTTCGCCGCCCTGATCGGGGCACTGTGGCTGCGCGAAGGCTTCGGCGCAGTGCGCATCGCCGGCGCCGCCAGCGTCGTCATCGGCATCGCCGCGCTCAGGCTCTAGCCCCGGACACCCGGCCCCTTGGAAACCGCGCCGCCGCAGCCGGCGGCCGCGCCGTGTAGGCTATGGTTCCGCCGCATTCCGCCTGTCCGATCGCGCCCATGACCACCCTGCATCGCGTCACCCCTCCCGCGCGCCGCGGCCGCACGCCCTCCAATCCCGGCGGCGAGACCGCCCAGGTGCAGAGCCTGACGCGGGGGCTGTCGATCCTGCAGTGCCTCGCGAGCACCGAGGGCGGCCTCACGCTGACGGACATCGCGCAGCGCGTGCAGCTGCCGACGTCGACGACGCATCGGCTGCTGTCGACGCTCGAAAAGACGGGCTACGTCTACCAGGCGGGCGACCTGGCTCTCTGGTACGTGGGCATCGAGGCGTTCGCCGTCGGGTCGAGCTTCCTGTCCAACCGCGATTTCGTCGCCCAGAGCCACGCCTACATGCGCAGGCTGATGGAGCAGGCGGGCGAGACGACGAACCTCGCGATCCTCGACGGCACCGAGGCGGTGTTCATCGACCAGGTGCAGTGCCGCGAGACGATGCGCACGATCGTCAAGCTCGGGAGCCGAGTGCCGCTGCACGCGTCGGGTGTCGGCAAGGCGATCTTCGCATCGCTGCCCGACGACCAGATCGACGCGATGCTGAAGGTCAGGGGGTTGCCGCGGATCACCGAAAACACGATCACCTCGCCCGAGACGATGTGGGCGAGCATCCGGGTCATCCGCCAGCGCGGCTGGTCGTTCGACGATGAGGAGCACCTGCCGGGAACGCGCTGCGTAGCGGCGCCGTTCTACGACGAGCACGCCGAACCCCTGGGCGCGATCTCGATCGCGGGCCCGACCTCGCGGCTGCCCGACGACCGGATCAAGCAGCTCGGACCGCTGGTGTCGCACATCGCCGAGGAGATCACCCATCGGCTGGGCGGCCGCTGGCCGCATCCGCACTAGCGCCTGAACAGGCTGCTTCTCGCCGGACCCCCTGCCCTCGCGCGGGCGGGCCGCCGCGTCACTGCTTGCGCGCAGCCGCTTTACGCACCGCCATCGGCGCCCAGCGCCGCGCGAGCGAAGGTTGCGCCGCAGGCGTCCAGCGGGCGAGCAGGTCGTCCATCGCATCGAAGCCGTTGCACACCAGCACCACGTCGCAGCCGGCCGCGATCGCGGCTTCGGCGCGCGCGACGATGTCCCCCGCCGAATGCGCGCCGGCCATCTCGAGGTCGTCCGAGAACACCAGGCCGTCGAAGCCGAGGCGGCGCCGCAGGATCTCGGCGATCCACACCGGCGAGAAACCCGCGGGCCGCGAATCGACGGCGGGATAGACGACGTGCGCCGGCATGATCGCTTCGAGGCCCTGCGCGATCAGCGCCGCGAAAGGAATCACGTCGGTCGAGAGGATCGTGTCGAGCCGGCGCCGGTCCACCGGCGTGTCGACGTGGGAATCCGCAGTGACGTAGCCGTGACCGGGAAAATGCTTGCCGACGCCCGCGACGCCCCGCGAATCGAGGCCTCGCAGCAGCGCGCCCGCGAGATCGGCGACGACCACCGGATCGGCGTGGAACGCCCGGTCGCCGATCACCGTGCTCCTGCCGTGATCGAGATCCAGCACCGGCGTGAAGCTGAAGTCGATGCCGTGCGCCCCGAGTTCCCGGGCGATCGTGACGCCGTGGCGGAACGCGGCCTCGCCGGCGGCCGCCGGATCGGCATCCCACTGCGCGCCCAGCGTCCGCATCGCCGGCAGCTCGGAGAAGCGGTCGCCGCGGAACCGCTGCACGCGCCCGCCTTCGTGATCGACGCCGATCAACAGCTCCGCGCGGATCGTGCGGATCGACGCGGTGAGGGCGAGGAGCTGCCTCGACGACTCGAAATTGCGCGCGAACAGGATCACGCCGCCCACCCGCGGGTCCACGAGGCGCGCGCGATCGCCCGCCGTCAGCACCAGCCCCTCGACGCCCAGCATCACCGGACCGCGCGCGCGGGAGGAGCTGCGGCTCACCCGGTCGCGCCCCGGGGAATGCGCCCGGCCTCGCCCGGCGCGCCCGGCGCTTCGCGCGCCGCACTCATCGCGCCGCCTGGCGCATCAGCGCCTTCATCTCACGCACGGCCTCGCGCAATCCGACGAAGACGCTGCGCGCCACGATCGCATGGCCGATGTGCAACTCGCGCACGCCGGAGAGCGCCGCGACCGGCTGGACGTTGACATAGTTGAGCGCGTGGCCCGCGTTGAAGCGCATGCCGAGCTGGCGAACCGCCTCGCCCGCGCGCCGGAGCTTTTCGAGCTCGGCAACCACGGGGGCACTTTCCGAGTCCCGGCCCCGGGCGTGGAACGCGTGCGCATAGGGCCCCGTGTGCAGCTCGCAGACGCGGGCGCCGACATGCGCGGCCGCCTCGACCTGCGGAAGCTCCGCATCGATGAACACCGACGTGACGATGCCGGCATCGGCGAGACGGGCGACTGCATCCTTGAGGCTCGCCTCCTGCCGCGCGACGTCGAGACCGCCTTCGGTGGTCACCTCCTGCCTGCCCTCGGGCACCAGCATCGCCATTTCGGGGCGCAACTCGCAGGCGATCGCGATCATCTCGGGCGTGGCCGCCATCTCGAGGTTGAGCTTGATGTGCACGAGGTCACGCAGCCGACGCACGTCCGCATCCTGGATATGGCGCCGGTCCTCGCGCAGATGCACGGTGATGCCGTCGGCGCCGCCCAGGTGCGCCTCGACGGCGGCCCAGACCGGATCGGGCTCGTAGGTGCGCCGCGCCTCGCGCAGGGTGGCCACGTGGTCGATGTTGACGCCGAGCTCGATCACCGCGGATTCCTCTCGTTCATCTCGGGTCCTTGTCCTTGTCGTCGTCCAATGCCGCCAGGTCCTGCACGATGCGGCGGCTGAATATGCGCCGCTCCTCGAGATAGTGGTCGAGCACGCTGCGCATCAGGCGCTTCGCCTCGGCCGCGACCTCCGCATCGGGATAGTGCTCGGTCGCGAGCGCGATCAGCGCCGCCCCCCGCACGACCGGCCAGCGGCCGGAGCGCGTGGCGCCGGGTTCCGCCACCCAGCGCTGCGGACCGCGGTCGAAGGCGTAATGGTAGCGTTCGCCGGGTTCGACCGGCGTCCCGGTGTCGGCTTCGTGGGTCAGCGCGAGCGCATAGCCGAGCTCCGCCAGCAGGCGCAGCTCGAACCGGCGCAGGATCTCCGCCTGGGCCGCCGGTGCCGCCGTCCGCGTCAGTGCATGCAGTGCGGACTCGTAGGCGAGCCACAGTGCGGGGTGGGGGTCGTCGCGGGGCAGGAGCTTCAGCAGCAGCTCGTTCAGGTAGAAGCCGCACAGCAGCGCCGCACCGGCAGGCAGCGGCATGCCGCCGCACCACTCCGCCTTCATCAGCGTCTTGAGCTCGGCCGCGCCGGCCCATCCCAGCGACAGCGGCTGGAACGCCTGCAGCACGCCGTGCAGCTCGGAGCGGGGACGCTTGGCGCCGCGCGCGACCATCGCGATGCGCCCTGCGCGCTCGGTGAAGGCCTCGACGATCAGGCTGGTCTCCTTGTACGCGTACGTGTGCAGCACGTACGCCGGCTCGTCGTCGCGGCGATCCCTGGGCGTTCTCATGTCAGTAGCCGAGCCGCGTCAGCATCGCGTCGCTCTGCGACCACCCCTCCTTGACCTTCACCCACACCTCGAGGAACACGCGACCGCCGAAGACCTTCTCCATGTCGGCGCGCGCCGCCGACGCGATCGCCTTCATCCGGGCCCCGCCTTCGCCGACGAGGATCGCGCGCTGGCCCGCCTTGTCGACCAGGATCGTCGCGCGGATGCGCCGCATCGCCCCGTCGTGCTCGAAGCTCTCGATGGTCACTGCCGTCGAATAGGGCACCTCGTCGCCGAGCTGCCTGAAGATCTTCTCGCGGATGAATTCCGCGGCGAGGAACCGCTCGTCGCGGTCGGTGAACTCGTCCTCCGGGTACAGGGGAGGAGACTCGGGGAGGTGACGCGCAATCTCCTGCTTCAGCGTCGCCAGGTCCGTGCCCCGCTCGGCTGAGATCGGGACGATCGCCGCCAGCTCCCGCAGCTTCGCGATCTCGGCGATGCGCGGAAGGAGGCCGCGCTTGTCGGCGACCAGGTCGATCTTGTTGAGTGCCACGATCACCGGCACCCCGCCGGGGCACAGCGCCAGCACCGCGCGATCGGCATCGCTGAAGCGTCCTGCATCGACCACGACGACGACGACATCGACCTGCGCCAGGCTGTCGCGGACAGCGCGGTTCAGCCGGTCGTTGAGCCGCGACCGATGCAGCGTCTGGAACCCGGGGGTGTCGACGAAGACGTACTGGACGTCGGGCTCGCTCAGGATCCCGGTGATCCGGTGGCGCGTCGTCTGCGGCTTTCGCGACGTGATGCTGATCGTCTCGCCAACCAGCGCGTTCAGGAGCGTCGACTTGCCGACCGACGGGCGGCCGACGATCGCGACGTGGCCGCAGCGATGCGGACCCGCCGGCGGACTAGCCATGGGTGCGCGCGCGCGGCCCCTGGGTCGCAGCGGCGAGCGCCTGCGCGGCGGCATCCTGCTCGGCGACGCGGCGGCTCGATCCCGTCCCGGACGTCAGGATCGACAGCACCGGGATCCTGCATTCGACGGTGAACTGCTGGGCATGCGCCTCGCCGGTGGTCGCGACGATCGCGTACTCGGGCACCGGCAGGCGCTGGGACTGCAGCCACTCCTGCAGCAGCGTCTTCGGGTCCTTGCCGAGCCGGCGCGGATCGGCGTCGTGCAGCAACCCGCCGAACACCCCGTCGATCACGCGCGCAGCCGCGCCGAATCCCGCGTCGATCGCCACCGCCCCGAAGATCGCCTCGAGCGCATCGGCCAGGATCGATCCGCGGTCGGCGCCGCCGCTTTTCTGCTCCCCCTCCCCTAGGCGCATCGACGGACCGAGCGCGAGCTGCCGTGCGAGCCGTGCGAGGGTATCGCGGTTGACGAGGTGCGCCCGGACGCGCGACAGGTCGCCTTCGGCAAGATCGGGAAAGCGCTCGTAGAGCGAGAGAGCGATCGCGCAGTTCAGGACCGCGTCCCCCACGAACTCGAGCCGCTCGTTGTGCGGGACGCCGAAGCTGCGGTGGGTCAGCGCCTGCCGCAGCAGATCGGTGTCTCGGAACTCGTGGTCGATCGCAATGCGCAAGGCGCGGCGCTGTCAGCGGGTCGAGCGCGCCTCGAAGTCGAGGAGGATGCTCGCGTTGCCGATCATGTGCAGGACCTTCTGCCACGACATCGTGGCGACGATCTTGTTGCCCTCGCGGGTCACCACGACGTCGGAAGCGTTCACCGAATCGACGTAGTCGGCCGACAGCCGACGGTCCATCGAGGTGTGGATTGCGGCTGCCGTCGGGTCCTGGACATCCTGCATCGTCTGGTCGAGGGCCTTCTGGACGGTGAAGTACTCGATATACGAAGGTCCAACCCGGAACGCGATCAGTGCCGCGACGATGATGACGGCCGTCGTGAACAGGAACCCGATCATCGACAGTCCGCGCTCGCTTCCAGCCCTCATGTCCCCTCCGCGAAGTTGCAGTCCCGAAAGCCGGTCAATGAATGATGCTGCCGATGCGCTTGAATTCGAAGGAGGCGAGGTCGTCCCAGTTGAACCAGATGAAGAACGCCTTGCCCCGGATGTTCGCGTCCGGGACGAAACCCCAGTAGCGGCTGTCGTCGCTGTTGTCGCGATTGTCCCCCATCATGAAGTACTCGCCCGCCGGCACCTTGCACCGGAAGCCGTGCTCATTGTAGTCGCAATTCTCGCGCCCCGGGAACGCCCGCACGTTGGAGGCGTAGACCGGCTGCGCACCCTCGTTGATGCCGATCGTATGGGCTTTCTGCGGATTCCCGTCGGTGAGCTCGGTCGCCCGCTTCAGCGTCTCGAAGCGCAGGCCTTCGAGGTAGCTGTACGAGTTGTCGTGCTCCTGCGGCCATGGCACGCCGGTCACCGTCAGGTTCTTGTCGCGGTACTCGACGACATCGCCTCCCACGCCGATCACGCGCTTGATGAAGTCCTGGGACGGATTGAGCGGATACCTGAACACGACGACGTCGCCCCGCTGCGGATCGTGGATCGGAATGATCTTCCGTTCGATGATCGGGATCCGGATCCCGTAGGTGAACTTGTTGACCAGGATGAAATCCCCGACGGCCAGCGTCGGCCTCATCGACGACGACGGGATCTTGAACGGTTCTGCCACGAACGAGCGGAGCAGGAACACGACCAGCAGGACCGGGAAGAACGACTTCGCGTACTCGACCCAGACCGGCTCGCGGGAACCCGGGGCGCGCTTCGCCTCGAGGAACACACGGTCGGCGAGCCACGCGAGGCCAGTGATGGAGGTCAGGACGAACAGGATGAGGGCGAAGTCCATTGGAGGCGGGTCGTGTCGGGAATCGGTCGTGATCGGATCGAATGGCGGAAACGGCGGTCGGGGCTTCAGGCGGCCGGTATTGTCGCACGCAGTCTCGCGCGCCCCTGCCGCACCCGGGCCTGCTCCCCGCTCGCGCAAGAGCGGCGTGGACGAGGCGTCACTTGCCCCCCACCTGCAGCACGGCGAGGAAAGCCTCCTGGGGGATCTCGACGCTGCCGACGGATTTCATTCGCTTCTTTCCCGCCTTCTGTTTCTCGAGCAGCTTCTTCTTCCGGGTGATGTCTCCGCCGTAGCACTTGGCAAGCACGTTCTTGCGCATCGCCTTGATGGTCTCGCGGGAGATGATCTGCGATCCGATCGCGGCCTGGACGGCAACGTCGAACATCTGCCGTGGGATCAGCGAGCGCATCTTGGCTGCGACCTCGCGGCCGCGGTGCGTCGCGATCGAGCGGTGGACCATCACCGACAGCGCGTCGACACGTTCGCCGTTGATCAGGATGTCGAGCTTCACCACGTCGGCGGGACGGAACTCCTTGAAATCGTAGTCGAGCGACGCGTATCCGCGCGACACCGACTTCAGCTTGTCGAAGAAATCCATCACCACCTCGGCCATCGGCAGCTCGTAGGTCAGCAGCACCTGCCGCCCGACGTACTGCATGTTCTTCTGCGATCCCCGCTTTTCGGTGCACAGCGTCAGCACCGGCCCGACGTAGTCCTGTGGCGTCAGGATCGTCGCGGTGATGATCGGCTCGCGGATCTCCTCCACCTTGGAGAGGTCGGGCAGCTTCGATGGATTCTCGATTTCCAGGATGGTTCCGTCGCGCAGCAGCACCTGGTAGACGACGGTCGGGGCCGTCGTGATCAGGTCCATGTCGTACTCGCGCTCGAGGCGCTCCTGCACGATGTCCAGGTGCAGCAGGCCCAGGAAGCCGCAGCGGAACCCGAAGCCCAGCGCCTGCGACACCTCGGGCTCGTAATGCAGCGACGCATCGTTCAGCTTGAGCTTGTCCAGCGCGTCGCGCAGCGCCTCGTACTGGTTCGACTCGACCGGGTAGAGACCGGCGAACACCTGCGGCTTCACCTCCTTGAAGCCGGGCAGCGCGGTCGTGGCCGGCCTTGCCGCGCCGGTCAGCGTGTCGCCGACCTTCGCCGCCTTCAGTTCCTTGATCCCCGCGATGACGAAACCGACCTCGCCCGCGGCGAGCTCATCGCGCGGGGCGGAGCGCGGCGTGAACACGCCGACCTGCTCGCAGGTGTAGTTCGCGCCGGCCGCCATCAGCAGGACCTTGTCGCGCGGCTTCAACGTGCCGTGGAAGACGCGCACCAGCATGACGACGCCGACGTAGTTGTCGAACCACGAGTCGATCAGCAGCGCCTGCAGCGGCGCGGCCGGGTCCCCCTTGGGCGGGGGAATCCGGGCGATCACCGCTTCGAGGATGTCGTCGACGCCTTCCCCGGTCTTGGCGCTGGCGCGGATCGCGTCCTGGGCGTCGATGCCGATGATGTCCTCGATCTCCTCGATGACGCGGTCGGGCTCGGCCGAGGGAAGGTCGATCTTGTTCAGCACCGGTACGACCTCGACCCCCTGCTCGATCGCCGTGTAGCAGTTCGCGACCGTCTGGGCCTCCACGCCCTGCGACGCGTCGACGACGAGCAGCGCACCTTCGCAGGCGGCCAGGGACCGCGAGACCTCGTAGGCGAAGTCGACGTGCCCGGGCGTGTCGATCAGGTTCAGGTGATAGGTCTGGCCGTCGCGGGCCTGGTAGGAAAGCGCCGCGGTCTGGGCCTTGATCGTGATGCCGCGCTCGCGCTCGAGGTCCATCGAGTCGAGGACCTGGGCTTCCATTTCCCGATCGGACAGGCCGCCGCAGCGCTGGATGAAGCGATCGGCCAGCGTCGACTTCCCGTGGTCGATATGGGCGATGATCGAGAAATTCCTGATGTTCTGCATGTAGGGGTCGGATGGGCGCCGGCACGGCGCCGGGGCGGGTCAGGGCTGCGTGAGCCCGGTGGGCCGCCATTGCGGCACCGCAGTCGTGGGGGGAAGCCGCCGCAAAACATTGAATTTTAGCGGAATCTGCCCGTCTCCGCGACCATGGGGCCTGACGGCCGAGCGAGCGCTCCGTCAGCCGCGTCGCCGGCGGCAGGCAGGCTCTGCCGCCGTGCGCCACAGGGTCGGCGCGACGATCGACGTCATCGCCGCGTCGCGCCCTCGAGCGCAGCCCTCACGCTGGCCGCATCCAGTACGTAGTGGCTGATCTCCCGGCCCCCGTCCGGCGCCCCGAGCAGCAGCACGGGGACGCGGTCGCCATAGCGCGATTCGAGCGCCGGGTCGGCGTCGACGTCGATCTCGGCGATCGCCGCGCCCCGCTCGCGGGCGAGCGGGAGCAGCGCCGCGCGCATCTCGTCGCACAGGTGGCAGTACGCGCGAACGAGCAGCGTGAGCCGCGGCCCGGTCTCGTTCACGCCCACCGGCGGCGTCCCGATCAGGCTGCGGCGCACCCGCGCCGGCGCGTCGTCACTGCGCGTCCCCGTTGCCGAGCTTCACAGTCGCGAAGAACTGGTTGTCCCCCCGGCGCAGCTGCAGGGTCACCGACGCGCCCTTGTCCAGGCGCGCCAGGTATTCGTTGACCTGGGCCGCGCTCTTCGCCTCGGCCATCTGCCCGTTCTGGACGATGGACAGGACGACGTCGCCCGGCTGCACGTTCCCGCGCACCACACCGACGACGTCCTCGACCAGCACGCCCCCGCTCTTCAGCTCGAGCTCGCTGCGCTGCTCGGCCGTGAGATCCGACAGCACGAGGCCCATCCGGTTGGGCTTTGCCTTCTCCTTCGGCGCGGGCTTCGCGCGCCCCGGGGTCGCAGCCGTATCGTCCTTCAGCTCCGCCACCGTCACCGCGAGGTCCTTCTGCGCGCCCTTGCGCCAGAGCGTGAGGTTCACCTTGGTCCCCGGGTGCACCGCGGTGATGATCCGCGGCAGGTCGTTCGAAGAGTCGACGTCGCGACCATCCACCTTCAGGATGATGTCGCCCACCTCGACGCCTGCCCTTGCCGCAGGCCCGTTCTTCTCGACGCCGTTGATCAGCGCGCCGGTCGCCTGCTTCAGCCCGAATGCGGCAGCCGTTTCCTTCGAAACCGCCTGGATCTGCACGCCGATGCGTCCGCGGGTAACGCGGCCTTTCTCCTTCAGCTGGTTGACCGCGTTCATCGCCACGTCGATGGGCACGGCAAACGCGAGGCCCATGTAGCCGCCGGTGCGCGAATAGATCAGCGAGTTGATACCGACGACTTCGCCGCGCATGTTGAACAGCGGCCCGCCCGAATTGCCGGGGTTGATCGCGACGTCGGTCTGGATGAAGGGGACCAGGTTCTCCTCCGGCAGGTCGCGACCCTTGGCACTGACGATGCCGGCGGTCATCGTGTTGTCGAGACCGAAAGGCTTGCCGATCGCGACGACCCATTCGCCGACCTTCAGCTTGTCGGGGTCGCCGATCGTGACCCGCGGCAGGTCCCTGGCAGCGATCTTCAGCAGTGCGACGTCGGTGCGCCGGTCGTTGCCGATTACCTTGGCGACGAACTCGCGCTTGTCGGACAGATGCACGGTCACCTCGCTCGCATCGTCGACCACATGTGCGTTGGTGACGACGTAGCCGTCCGAGGAAACGATGAACCCCGACCCGGTCGACTGCGTCTCGAACTGGCGTTCCTGCCCGCCCGGCCCCTGGCGCGGGACCTGCCCGAAGCGACGGAAGAACTCGTAGAACGGATCGTCCTCCGAGATTTCCGGGCCGCGCTGGCGGCTCGGCTTCTGGGTCACGTCGATCGACACGACCGCCGGGCCCTGGCTCTTGTACAGCTCGGTGAAATCCGGCAGCAGCCCGGTCCGCCCCTGCCCCATCGCGGAACCGGCCGCAACGAGCGGGAGCAGCGCAACGAGCGCGGCGCGCAGCAAGGCGCGCGGCGCGAATGACGGCGCGGAGAACATGGAATCCCTCTTTATGGTTTGAATGGCGACCGAGCAGGCCTGCACGCTAGCGGCGTTCGACCGAATTGGCGATCTGTCGCACCGTCGCGCTGGGCGTCTCGCCCATGACCGTGATGACGTGATCGTCGTGCCGGACGCTGTAGACGTTGAGCCCTCCCTGGTGCACGAAACCGATGGGCGCCGACGGCGCGCCCTGCGGCTCGATGAACACCGAAACCGAAACCAGGCCGTCCGAGAACACGAGGTGCGCGACGCGCTCGCCGCGGCCGCGCAGCTTCCGGAAGCCCTCCATGATCTTCTCGAAACCGGCCGGCACCCGCGTGACGACCCAGCCGGTCGCCTGCCGGACGACGTCTCCGGACACGCCTTCAAGCACCCGCCAGTCTTTCGGGGTAACGGGCCACGACGGCGCGACCATCGATCGATCGACCGGGGCGTTGATCGCGATGTCGGTGAATGCGAACTGCTCGATGCCCTCCTCCTTCTCGTTCAGGAGGCGCGCCTTGAGCAGCAGTCCGGTTTCGGCATCCGACCAGAACCGGTGGCCGTAGCGCAGGTCGTCCCTGGGCTGGAACACGACGACCTGCACGGGGCGGCCGCTGACGCGGTCGTCGCCCATCACGCGGAAATCGTAGAACCTCGACAGCGACTGCTGCTGCTGGGGCGAAAGCGAGGGAAAGACGTTCCGGAACGTGCGCGGCTCGACGCGGACCAGCTTGGCATCCGGGTAGTAGCAGCGCACCTCGCCCTGGGTGCGGATGAGCTCGCGCGCGGGCCCGTCGAGATTCACGAGCTTCTCGAACTCGCGCCCGCTGTCGTTCAGGTGCGTGATGCGCGAGGTTTCGACGCGCGGACCGATCTGGTAGACGATCGTCCCGATGTAGTTGAGCTCGCGTGCGGCCTGGGCCGCACGGGTGAGCCACTGCATCGCGTCGTCCGCGCGTGCCGTGGAGGCGACGAAGGCGAGGAAGAATGCCGCCGAGGCGAGTCGGCTTTTCGCACGGGAAGACGGGGAATGCGCGTACTGCATGGGTCGTCGATCAGGGTTTCACTTCGCGCGTCACGGCGACGTCGCGCAGGTACGGTCCGACGCCTTGCAGCATGATCGACGGCGCGTACTCCTGGTGCGCGAAGAGCAGCTCGGTGGGCACGGTGGCCGGGCGCACCTCGGCGGCCCGCATCGTGCCGGCGTCGCGCATCCGCGCGAGTCCCGCCGGTGTCGAGTCGACCAGCGAATACGCGGTCCAGCCGACGACGCTGACGGCGGCCAGCGTCGCCGCGGCTGCCCACGCCCAGGATGCGGGCGTCGACGGCACGCTCCGGCGCGGCGCGAGCACCGTCGGCTCGCCGGCGAGCCTGCTGGCGACCGCCCCGCGGACGTCACGCGTCACGGCGATCTCGCCGCGGAGCGCGACGCCGATCGCGTGGTAGCACGTCCACGTCGCCATCGCTTCGCCGCTCTTCAGGCTCGCGCAAACGGCGTCGAGCTCCGCCGAGTCGACGTCGCCATCCATCAGGCGCGAAATGTTCTCGCTCATTACCATCTCCGGTTATCGTCGGTGCCGAGCATCGGCCGCAATTCGGCCGCAATCGACTCGCGCGCGCGGAAGATCCGCGAGCGCACGGTGCCGATCGGGCAGTTCATCACCGCCGCGATTTCCTCGTAGCTCAGGCCTTCGATCTCGCGCAGCGTGATCGCCGTGCGCAGGTCCTCGGGCAACTGGTCCATCGCGCGGTTCACGGTCGCAGCGATCTGCTTGCCGATCAGCTCGGCTTCGGGTGTCGCCGTGTCGCGCAGCTGCTCGGCGTCCTCGAAGGTCTCGGCGTCCTCGTGGTTGAACCCCGTGGACGTCGGAGCCCGGCGCCCCATCGCCACCAGGTAGTTCTTCGCCGTGTTGATGCCGATGCGATAGAGCCACGTGTAGAACGCGCTGTCTCCGCGAAAGCTGGGCAATGCCCGGTACGCCTTGATGAAAGCCTCCTGCGTCACGTCCTCGACCTCGGCCGGGTCGCGCACCAGCCGGGACAGCAGCCGCCCCAGCTTCCGCTGGTATTTCGCCACCAGCAGCTCGAATGCGCGCTTGTCGCCCCTTTGTGCTCGCAAAACGAGCTGCTGATCGACTTCGCGATCACCCATCCGCGGGTAGTCCCTGATTCATGTCGTTGTTATGCCCGCCGAACGGCGGACGCTGCGGCCGACGGCCATCCGGCAGCCCCCAGGCACAGGGCCCCACCGACGCCGCGTGACGCACGCTTAGGAACAACAGACCATCCGCCGGCTTCATAGTTCAGCGGTTGCCCTGTTCACCGGACGCCCGGCCGTTTCGGGCTCTCCGTACGGCCCCTGCCCCGCGCCGGGAGCCTCGAGCAGGACGGCCGGGCGGATCTCGCCCACCTGGGTCCCGCGGTAGTTGCGGATCGGCCGCCGGCCCCAGGGCGCGAGCGCCCCGCGCGCGGCTTCGTCCAGCAGGCCGAGCTGGTCGAGGACCGCCACGACCGACGGCAGGAGGCCTCGCGCCTGCCCGTCGGCCACCTTGACCGCGATGCCGATCCCGCGGCTTCGCACCCCGATCGCCTGAACGCCTTCGGCGCCGATCTTGGCGACCCAGTCGCCGCGGCCGGCCTGCATCAACGCGAGGTCGCTACGACCCTCGCCCGACACCATTTCGGGATGCGCGACCATCGCATCGGCGAGCGTTCGCGGAGCATTTCCATAATCGGGGTCGTCAGTGGCGCTTGCAAGCCTCGCGAAGGCGCGCGCGAGCGCCGACAGCGGCACCGCGTAGTTGGGAGCGGAGCAGCCGTCGACGCCCGGCACCAGCGCAGCGGGTGCGACGCCGGTGAACGCCGACACCGACTGCCGGATTGCCTGCTGGACCGGGTGATCGAATTCGAGATAGGACGCCTTGGGCCACTGGCACAGGGCGCAGAAGGCGAGCATGCCGCTGTGCTTGCCCGAGCAGTTGTGCTGCAGGGGCGAGTACGGCGGGGGCGGCGGGACCTCGCCGCGCGTGTCGTAGAACCTCGGCGCGTGGGTTCCGCACTGCAGGTCGGCGGGCGTGCACCCGGCGCGCGCCAGGATGTCGGCCGCTGCCTCGGCGTGGCGCGGCTCGCCCGAATGACTCGCGCACAACAGCGCGACCTTGGACGACGACAGTCCGAAGTGCTCGACGCCGCCCGCCGCGACGAACGGCAGCGCCTGCAGCGGCTTCAGCGCGCTGCGCGTGAAGGTCAGGTGGTGCGGATCGCCGGCCGAGCGCAGGACCCGACCGTGCCTGTCGACGACCGCCACCGAACCCTCGTGCAGGCTCTCGACGATCGCGCCGCGGGTCACCTCGGCCAGCGGGGCATGGTGCGCAGCGGTGGGTGGAACGGCGGGCATGGACGGGGATTCCGGCGTCGATTGGCAAAAGCCGGGATTATCGCCTATCGCCGGTCAATCCCGACCCCTTCCCGCACGCAGATCGCCGGCGGCCTGCGCTACGGGCCCTCGAGCGCGACCCGGATCTGGTCCAGGGCGCCCGGGTCCTCGATCGTCGTCAGGTCCCCGGGATCGCGGCCCTCGGCCAGCGCCTGGATCGAGCGGCGCAGCAGCTTGCCCGAGCGGGTCTTGGGCAGCAGCGTCACGAAATGCACGCGCGCGGGGCGCGCGATCGCGCCGAGCTCACGATCGACCGTCTGCATCACCTCCCGCTGCATTGCCGCGACCCCGTCCGCGTCCGCGACCCGCGACGGATCCCGGACCACGGCGAACGCGACGGGAACCTGGCCCTTGATCGGGTCCTGGACCCCGACGACGGCCACCTCGGCGATGCCGGCGTGCGCCTGCACGGCTTCCTCGATCTCCCGCGTGCCGATCCGGTGCCCGGCGACGTTGATGACGTCGTCGGTGCGGCCCAGCAGGAAGTAGTAGCCGTCGGCATCGCGCGTCGCCCAGTCGAACGTCGAGTAGAGCTGGCGCCCCGGAACCGTCGCGTAGTACGTCGACACGTAGCGCTCGTCGTCGCCCCAGACGGTGCTCATGCACCCGGGGGGCAGCGGCGGCGCGATCGTCAGCACGCCTTTCTCACCCGCGGCAGCGTCGGCGCCGGTCGCGCCGTCGACGAGCTTCACGTCGTAGCCGTAGACCGGGAACGACGGCGAACCGAACTTGCGCGGCGTGTCCGCCACCCCGGGTTGCGCCGAGAGGATCGGCCAGCCGGTCTCGGTCTGCCAGTAGTTGTCGACGACCGGCACTCCGAGCGTGTCGGCCGCCCAGCGCGCTGTCGGCTCGTCGAGGGGCTCGCCGGCGAGGAACAGGTAGCGCAGCGACGACAGGTCGTGGCGCTTCATGTACGACGGGTCCTGCTTCTTCAATACGCGGATCGCTGTCGGCGAGGTGAACATCGTCCGCGCCTTGTGCTCCGCGACGATCTTCCACCAGATCCCCGGATCGGGCCGGATCGGCACGCCTTCGTAGAGGATCGTCGGCGAGCCGTTGAGCAGCGGGCCGTAGACGATGTACGAATGACCGACGACCCAGCCGATGTCGCTGGTCGTGAACATCGTCTCGCCCGGCGCCAGCGCGAAGATTCGCCGCATCGATGACGCCAGCGCGACCGTGTGCCCGCCCGTGTCCCGCTGCACGCCCTTGGGCTGCCCCGTCGTGCCGGACGTGTAGAGGATGTACGACGGCTCGGAGGACTCCAGCCATTCGCAGGGCAGCTTCGCGCCCGCGTGCTCGGCCCGTGCCGCGGCGAAATCGACGTCGCGGGGCGCCTGCATCGACAGGCCCGGGTCGAGCCCGCGGTTGACGAGGATCACGTGCCGCGGCGGATGGCGCGCGATCCGCAGCGCCTCGTCGACCAATGGCTTGTAGGGGATCGTCCTGCCCGCGCGCATGCCTGCATCCGCGGTGAACAGCAGCGCCGGGCGCGCATCGTCGATGCGCGTGGCGAGGCTGGCCGGCGCGAACCCGCCGAACACCACCGAATGAATCGCACCGATCCGCGCGCAGGCGAGCATCGCGAACACCGCCTCGGCGATCATCGGCATGTAGATCCGCACGCGGTCGCTGCGGCCCACGCCGCGGGCCCGCAGCATCGCAGCGCAGCGGTTGACCTCGTCGTGCAGCTGCGAATAGGTGTAGGTCCGCGACTGCCCCGTCTCGGTCGAGACGTAGATCAGCGCCGCCTGGCCGCCACGCTCCGCGAGATGCCGGTCGACGGCGTTGTGGCACAGGTTGGTCGTGCCGCCGACGAACCAGCGTGCAAACGGCGGCCGCGAATAGTCGAGGACCTGCGCGAAAGGCTCGTGCCAGTCGACGAGCTTCGCCTCCTCGCGCCAGAAATCCTCGCGATCCTCGAGCGAGCGGCGATGGAACTCGGCGCAGGCGGCAATCGCTGCCTGGCCGTGGTTCGAGACCCCGGTGCTGCCCATGACCTGCGTCCTCCTGCGGTTGGTGCCCCGCGATCCCCGCCTACGGGTGCGGGTCGCTCGCGATCCGCACGACGGTGCGGCCGCGAATCATCCCTTTCAGGTACGCGTCGAAGTGCGTCGGCAACTCGTCGAAGTCGATCGTGCGGACCTGGTCATGGACGCGATCCGGGCGCCACTCGACGGCCAGCTTGTTCCACAGCCGCTGGCGCAGCGCCATCGGCGTGTTGGCGCTGTCGGTCCCGAGCAGGCGCACGCCGCGCAGGATGAATGGCGCGACGGTCGTCGACAGCTTCATGTCGGCGGCGAGGCCGACGGCGGCGACGGTTCCACCGATCTTGGAGGTCGCGAGCAACCACGCGAGGATGTCGCCGCCGAGGTTGTCGACCGCACCGGCCCAGGTCGCCTTCTCCAGCGGCCGGATCTTCGACAGGTCGAGCGCCGAGCGCAGCATCACGTCGCGGGCGCCGATGCCGCGCAGGTAAGCCGCCTCCTCGCCCTTGCCGGTGATGGCGACGACATCGTAGCCCTGCTTGGCGAGGACCTCGATCGCGACCGAGCCGACGCCCCCGGTCGCCCCGGTGACTGCGACGGGGCCGTTCGCCGGCTCGAGGCCGTTGTGCTGCATCAGGTGAATCGCCAGCGCCGCGGTGTACCCGGCGGTGCCGATCGTCATCGCGTCGAAGGCCGTCATGCTCTCGGGCCTGCGCACGACCCAATCGGCGGGCACGCGGACGAACTCGGCATAGCCGCCGTCGTGTCCGACGCCCAGGTCGTAGCCGGTGACGATGACCTTGTCGCCGGCCTTGAAGCGCGCGTCCGCGGAGGACTCGACGGTCCCGGCCACGTCGATCCCGGCGACGGTCGGGAACTTGCGCATGATCTTGCCGGCGCCGTTGTACGAAAGGGCGTCCTTGTAGTTGATCGTCGAGTACTTGGTCCGGATCACGACGTCGCCGGCATCGAGCTCATCGATGCCGAGCGTGACGAAGCGGCTGGTCACGACGCCGTTCTCCTGGAACGTGCGATAGGCCTTGAATGTCTGCACGGGTTTCTCCTGGCGCCCGGGGGCGCGACGTTGGATGGGATGCGGCGGCTACCCCGGCGCCCCGGCCGGCGCTGCGTCGGCGACGTGCGGCAGCGCCATGTAGTCGCGCGTGCGCATTTCGATCAGCCTGCTGACGGTCCGGGGAAACTCGCTCGCCTGCGGCCCCTCGATGTACAGCGATTCGGCCGGCACGGCGGCAGATGCGACGAGCTTCACGCGGTGATCGTACAGGATGTCGATCAGCCAGGTGAAGCGCCGTGCCTGGTCCGCCGATCCGGCGCCCATTCGCGGGACACCGGAGAGGAACACGACGGCGAAACGGCGGGCGATCTCCAGATAATCGCGCTGGGACCGGGGGCCGTCGCACAGCGCGGCGAAGTCGAACCAGACGATGCTTCCGGCGCGGTGCCTCGCGACCAGCGGCCGGCCGTCGACCTCGAAGCGCAGCTCCTCGTCCGGCCCCGCCCGCATGCCCTCGAACACCGCGAGCAGCGCCGAGTCCGCGACCGGACCTGCGGGAACGTGCCAGGTGGTCAGGTGCTCGAGCGCCTGCAGGCGGTAATCGACCCCCGCATCGACCTCGACGACGTCGAGCCATTGCTCGATCAGCCTGATCGCCGGAAGAAAGCGCTCGCGCAGCAGCCCGTCGGGCCACAACCGCTCCGGCGCGTAGTTGGACGTCATCACCAGCACGACTCCGGTCTCGAACAGCGCGGACAGCAGCCGGCCCAGGATCATCGCGTCGGCGATGTCCGAGACGTGGAATTCGTCGAAGCAGACCAGCCGATGACGCCTTGCGATCTGTGCGGCGACGGTCGCGAGCGGATCGGTCTCGTCCTTGAGTGCCGCGAGCGCGGCGTGCACATCGCGCATGAAGGCGTGGAAGTGGATCCGCGTCTTGCGGCGGACTGCGACCGTCGCATAGAAGCTGTCCATCAGCAGGCTCTTGCCTCGCCCCACGCCGCCCCACAGGTAGACGCCGCGCGGGACCGCCGGGGCGGCGAAGAGGCGCCGCAGCGTCGACTGGCGCGCAGCGCGGAACGCCGCGAGATCGTCGGCGAGCACCTGCAGGCGCTCCAGCGCGCCGACCTGGGCGTGATCGAGCGTCGCATGGCGGCGATCGAGCAGCGGCTCGAGATAGTCGATCAGCGCGCCCTGGCGGCGCGTGACCTGGCCGGGATAGTCCGCCGCGCTCAAGGGTTCGTATGCGGGAGCGGGTTCGGGCGCGCCGTCGGACGCACGCGGGAACGCGAGCTCAGAGGTTGAGGGTCCGCTTGGCGACCGCCAGCGCGGCTTCCTTCGTCGCTTCGGACAGCGACGGATGCGCGTGGCAGATCCGCGCCAGGTCCTCGCTCGCCGCGCCGAATTCCATGGCGACCACGCCCTCGGCGATCAGTTCGCTCGCCATCGGCCCGATGACGTGCATGCCCAGGATGCGGTCGTCAGCGGCGTCCGCCAGGATCTTGACGAAGCCGGTCGTGTCGCCCAGCGCGCGCGCCCGGCCGTTGGCCGAGAACGGAAAGCTTCCGGCGCGGTACGCGACCCCCGCAGCCTTCAGCTGCTGCTCGGTCTTGCCGACCCAGGCGATTTCGGGCGACGTGTAGATGACCCAGGGGACGGTGTTGAAGTCCACGTGACCATGCTGGCCGGCGATGCGCTCGGCAACCGCGACGCCTTCCTCCTCGGCCTTGTGCGCGAGCATCGGCCCGCGGACGACGTCGCCGATCGCCCAGACGCCGGGAAGGTTCGTGCGGCAGTCGGCATCGACTTCGACGAAGCCGCGCGAATCGAGCTTCAGGCCGACGCCGTCGCCGTTCAGGCCGGCAGTGGTCGGCACGCGGCCGATCGACACGATGAGGCGGTCGAAGCCGGCGCTCTGGGCGGCGCCCGCCGCATCCTTGTACTCGACGTCGACGCAGTCCTTGCGGACCCGCGCAGCGTCAATCGACACGCCGAAATGCATCGCGAGGCCCTGCCGGGTGAATGCCTTCCGTGCCTCCTTCGCGATCGCCTCGTCCGCGGCGGGCAGCAGCGTCGGCAGGGCCTCGAGGATCGTGACCTCGGCGCCGAGGCGGCGCCAGACGCTTCCCATCTCCAGCCCGATCACGCCGGCGCCGACGACCCCGAGGCGCTTCGGGACCTCGGGGATCGACAGCGCACCGGCGTTGTCGAGCACGCGCAGGTTGTCGAACGGCGTCCCCGGCAACGCACGCGGCGACGAGCCCGTGGCAACGATCACGTGCCGCGCGCTGAGCGACCCTGCGCCCGGACCGTCGACCACGATCCTCCAGCGCTCGCCGTCCCTGCCCGCGAAGGCACCGCGGCCGTGGAAGAAGGCGATCCCGTTCTTCTTGAACAGGTAGAGGATGCCGTCGTTGTTCTGTCCGACGACCTTGTCCTTGCGCGCGAGCATCTTCGCGACGTCGATCGTGAGGTCGGCAACGCCGATGCCGTGATCGGCGAACGCGTGACCTGCGAGCTCGAAGTTCTCCGACGACTGGAGGAGCGCTTTGGACGGGATGCAGCCGACGTTGGTGCAGGTGCCGCCCGGCGCGGGCTTGCCGCCCTGCCGCGACCCATCGTCGATGCATGCCGTCGCCAGGCCGAGCTGCGCTGCGCGGATCGCGGCGATGTAGCCGCCGGGACCGCCGCCGATGACGACGACGTCGAAGGATTGTTCCGCCACGGTCACAGGTCGAGCAGCAGTCGCGCGGGATCCTCGAGCGCTTCCTTGATCGCCACCAGCGACAGCACGGCCTCGCGGCCGTCGATGATCCGGTGGTCGTAGGACTGCGCGAGGTAGTTCATGGGCCGCACGACGACCTGGCCGTTCTCGACGACGGCGCGGTCCCGCGTCGCGTGTACGCCGAGGATCGCCGATTGCGGCGGATTGATGATCGGCGTCGACAGCATCGATCCGAACACGCCGCCGTTGCTGATCGTGTAGGTGCCGCCAGTCAGCTCCTCGACCGTCAGCTTTCCGTCCTGGGCGCGCTTGCCGTATTCGGCGATCTGGCGCTCGATGTCGGCGATCGACATCTGGTCCGCGTCGCGCAGGATCGGGACCACGAGGCCGCGCGGGCTGCCGACGGCGATGCCGATGTCGTAGTACCCGTGGTAGACGATGTCGTTGCCGTCGATCGACGCATTCACCATCGGGTACTTCTTCAGCGCGTGCACGACGGCCTTGACGAAGAAGCCCATGAATCCGAGCTTGACGCCGTGCTCCTTCTCGAAGCGCTCCTTGTAGCGATTGCGAAGGTCGATCACCGCCTGCATGTCGACTTCGTTGAACGTCGTCAGGATCGCCGCCGTCGATTGCGACTGCACGAGCCGCTCGGCCACGCGCGCGCGGAGCCGCGACATCGGCACGCGCTGTTCGGGCCTCACGCCCGGCGCCGCAGGCAGCGGAAC
>DAHUXO010000103.1 GCA_027307095.1 Betaproteobacteria bacterium
CTCTGGCCAGCGCGCTCGAGCGTCAGCGTCTCGGGCAGCTCGCCGAAGTCCCAGCGCGTCAAGCCCTTTTGCTCGAACCGCGGCTGCTCGGCCGCGAATGAAAGCCGCGCCGCGTCGGCGAGCCGCAGCTTCAACGCCGCAAGGTCGCGGTCTGCGCCGAGCTCGCGGCCCGAGGCATCGACGACCTGCACGTTCATCCGCAGATGCGTCGGCAGCCCCGCGCCGTCGAAGGCCCCCGATGGCGGGGCGTCTGCCAGCCTACCGCGCAGGTAGTCGCGCAATGCGTCGACCAGCGGCCGATCATGATCGGGCTCCTGCGCGAGGAACGCGGTGACGGCTTCCGGTAGGGGGATAAGCCGGTTGCGCCAGGCCTTGGGCAGCGACTTCAGGTAATGGGTCACCTTGTCACGGATCATTCCCGGAACGAGCCAGTCGAGCGGCGCGTCGGGGATCTGGTTGAGGCGCGCGAGCGGCACCGTGACGGTCAATCCGTCGAGCGGGTGGCCGGGGGCGAAGCGGTATTCGAGTGGCAGGTTGGCGCCCGCGACCTGCAGCGACTTCGGGAACAGCTCCTCGGTGACCTGGGTGGCGGAATGGCGCATCAGCTCGTCGCGCGAAAAACGCAGTCGCCCCGGGTCCTGCGCCTCGATCTTCCTGCGCCAGGCCTCGAAACCTGCACGCGTGTGGATGCCCTCGGGGACGCGCGTTGCGTAGAGCGCTGCAAGCGCAGCTTCGTCGACCAGCACGTCCTGCCGGCGCGCCTTGTGCTCGAGCTCGGACACGTCGGCGACGAGCTTCCGGTTGTGCGCGAGAAACGGCGCGTCGACGCCCAGCTCGCCGTCGACCAGCGCCTCGCGCATGAACACGTCGCGCGCCGCTGCAGGGTCGATCGGGCCGTACGAAACCGGCCGCCGCGCAACGAGCGTGAGACCGTAGAGCTTGATCCTCAGACTGGCGACGACTTCGCCGCGCGTGCGGTCCCAGTGCGGCTCGAAATACTCGCGGTCGACGCGTTCGCCTGCGACCGCTTCGATCCATTCGGGCTCGATGCGCCCGGCGCAGCGCGCGTACAGGCGCGTCGTTTCGGTCAGCTCGGCGGCGAGCACCCATTTCGGTGCCTTCTTCGCGATGCCCGAGCCCGGGTGCAGGAAGAACGTCAATCCGCGCGCGCCATCGAACTGCCCGGCGCCGGCGCCCGGCGCAGTGGCTTTCGTCCCGACGTTGCCGAGCAGCCTGGCGAGCAGCGACCGGTGGATCGCCTCGTAGCGCGCGGCATCCTGAGCCGCCGGCAGCGCGGCGTCGAAGGTCCAGCCGGCCTCGGTCAGCGCCGCGCACAGCTGCGCGTGCACGTCCCGCCACTCGGTCAGGCGCAGGAACGACACGAAGCGGGCCCTGCATTCCTGCACGCGCTTGCGGTGCGACAGCGACTTCTGCTCCCTGCTGTCGAAGAACTCCCACAGTGCGATCAGCGACAGGAAATCCGAGCGCCCGTCGCGGAACTGCAGATGCGCCTGGTCGGCGGCCTGTGCGCGCTCCAGCGGTCGCTCGCGCGGATCGGGCACGGCCAGGGCGCTCGCGATCACCAGCGCTTCGGCCAGGCAGCCGTTGTCGCGGGCCGCGAGGACGATGCGCCCGATGCGCGGATCCAGCGGCAGCCTCGCGAGCTCCCGCCCCTTGGCGGTCAGCCTGCGTTCGGCGTCCAGCGCGTCGAGTTCCTGCAGCAGCTGGTAGCCCTCGGCGATCGCGCGCGCCGACGGGGGGTCGACGAAGGGAAACGCCGCGATGTCGCCCAGCGACAGGGCAGCCATGCGCAGGATCACCGCCGCGAGCGAGCTCCGCAGGATCTCGGGGTCGGTGTGCGCAGGCCGCGCCGCGAAATCATCCTCGGCGTAGAGCCGCACGCAGATGCCGTCGCTGACGCGGCCGCAGCGCCCTGCGCGCTGGTTGGCCGACGCCTGCGATATCTTCTCGATCTGCAGCAGCGTCGTCTTGTTGCGCAGCGAATAGCGCTTGATCCGGGCGAGCCCCGCGTCGATGACGTAGCGGACGCCTGGAACCGTCAGCGAGGTCTCGGCGACGTTGGTCGCGAGCACGATCCGCCGGCCCCGCGAAGGTCCGAACACCCGTTGCTGCGCTTCGACCGTCAGCCGCGCGTATAGCGGCAGGATCTCGACGGCAGACGCGTAGGGCCGCCGCGCGAGCGACCGCTGGAGCACGTCGCCGGTCTCCCGGATCTCGCGCTCGCCGGGCAGGAACACCAGGATGTCGCCGGGCCCCTCCCGCCACAGGTCTTCGGCCGCAGTCGCCACTGCCTCCTCCAACTCCTCCTCGTCGTCGACCTCCTCGCCGGCCGTGCGCAGCGGCCGATGGCGGATCTCGATCGGATAGGTTCGCCCCGAAACCGAGATCACCGGCGCCGGACCCTTCGGGCCCGCGAAGTGCTGCGCGAAGCGCTCGGCGTCGATGGTCGCCGACGTGATGATCACTTTGAGGTCCGGCCGACGGGGAAGCAGCTGCCGCAGATACCCGAGCAGGAAGTCGATGTTGAGGCTGCGCTCGTGCGCCTCGTCGACGATGATCGTGTCGTAGCGCAGCAGGTCGCGATCACCCTGCGTCTCGGCGAGCAGGATGCCGTCGGTCATCAGCTTGACGTAGGCATCGCGATGCGTGCGGTCGGTGAAACGCACCTTGTAGCCGACCGCCTCGCCCAGCGGCGTTCCGAGCTCCTGGGCGATGCGCGCCGCGACCGAGCGCGCCGCGATTCTCCGCGGCTGCGTGTGCGCGATCTGGCCCCGCTCACCGCGTCCGGTGGCGAGGCAGATCTTGGGCAGCTGCGTCGTCTTGCCCGAACCAGTCTCGCCCGACACGACGACCACCTGGTGCCCGCGGATCGCCGCGGCGATCTCGTCGGCGCGCTGCGCGACCGGCAGCTCGGGCGGGTACCCGATCTGCGGCTTGCCCGATGCACGCGCGGCACGCAGGGCCACCGAGCGCTCGACATCGGCGGCGATCTTCGCCCATGCGCCCGCGTCTTCGCGCATGCGCTCGGCGCGCTCGATGCGCGCGGAGAGCCGCGGTTCGTCGAAGGCCATCGTCCGCGGCAACGATGCGCGCAGCGCTGCGATCGCAGCCGTCACTTCAGGACTGCCACGACGCGCCTGTCACTGCGCGGTCGGCGGAACCGGACGCGAGGCTCCCTGCCGAAGATAGCGCGTCATCGCCGATGCGGCGACGATCGTGGCGATCGCGCCGACCGCGAACAGTCGGAGCGATCCGGACTGCGCCGCCGTGGTCGCGGCGTGCAGCAAGGCGACCGTCGCCGCGAACGCGGGGACCATCCTGAGGTCGTAGCGCAACAGCAGCAGCAGCACCGCCGACGCGACCGCGCCGGCGATCAGCCCGGTGAACAGCGCACCCGCCGGATCGGCGCGCCCCTGCGCGAGGGCCGTCGCGCACTCGAGGACGACGACGACGCCGACGGCGAGCCAGATGCGCCGCGTGAACGACCGCGTCAGCAGCGAGACCGCGTACACGACGAACAGCTCGGCGCTGGCGAGCATGATGAAGTCGAGACCCGAGAGCATGGCCCCGGCCCAGGGCGAATACAGCGACGCCCAGGCCGCTGCGGGCCACAGCGGTGTGTCGCGAGCCCCGAGCGCGCCCAGCGCCGACTGCAGCCCGACGACGCAGGCACCGGCGGAGACCGCCGCCAGCGTCGCCGGCCAGCGGCCGATGCGCGGGCGCACAGGTTCGGCGCAAGCGCCGAACGCCCCGACGCCTGCGCACAGTCCGGCAAGCAGCGCGACGGCCACTGCCGAGGCGACGCCGGCGAGCAGCTTGATCGTCAGCTGCGACACGACCGGATCGGTGGTGGAGAGCTGCATCGCGACCACAGGCCAGCCGTTGAGTGCGCTCAGCACGACCAGCGCGAAGGTCGCGCCCATGACACCGCGCAGGGCCCGCGTGTCGACGCGATGGCGCACCCAGCTGCGGATGCCGACGATCAGCGCTGCCAGTCCCGCGGCCAGGAAGGTGGCGGCTCCGGCGAGGGCCAGGACCTGGAGGCGGTTGTCGCGCTCGCTCTCGGCACGCAACCAGGTCTCGGGAACGTGCACGAAGCGGCCGGCGGCCGTCACCTGATCGCCCCCGATGGCGACCGCGTAGCGCGCCTCGCCTCCCTTGCCGACGTTCACCCGCGGATCGCCGAAGACGAACGACCAGTCGATGCGCGCCGGGCGCTGCTGCTCGTCGGCGGCGACGAGCTGCAAGGCGGCGGCATCGACGCCGAATCGCGTCTTCAGCTCGCGCGTCGCCAACTCGAGTGCCGCCTGCCGCGGCAGATGAGCGCCGGGACGGGCTTCGGGCAACGCGTGCACGATCGTGCGGACGCTGCGATCGTTCGCCACCGTCACGCGCCATTCCTCGGCACGCGCGACGACGTCGCCGCCGAAGGTCGCGTAGCGCACCTCCCAGACCGGGGGCGCGAGCGGGCCGCCGACCAGCGCGCGATAGGCCCTCTCGCCCGCGTCACGCCAGACGAACTTGTGCGCCTGCCACTGCTGTGGAACCTCGTTCGCGAGCCTGACGACCGCGAATCGCCGCCATTGCGGGCCCAGCGTCACCCCGCGCGCCGCGAGCGCGGCATCGGCCGCCGCGATCGCGTCGGCGCGGTCCAGCGTCATCGGTGCGACATCCGCCCGGAACGGTGCGAACGCGAGCCACGCCACGATCCCGGCGATGCCGAGCAGCGGCAGCGCATTCTGGAAGCGGGTGATCGTCGGCGCGACCGGGAGATCCACCTTCGCCTCGATCGGCGGCTCGGGTTGCGGGATCGCGGGAAGCCATCCGCCATTGCGCAGGCGCTCGGGCAACTCGCCGAAGTTGCCGGCCTGCGCGCGGCGCCACAGCATCACCAGCAGCGGCGTCGACGCGGCCAGGACCACGAGGGCCTGTTGCAGGCGTGCGCCCGGGGCCTCGACCAGGAATACCGGAATGGAGAGCAGCGATATGTCGAAAGTCGCGTGGAGAAGGATCGTCGGGAGCAGGCCGAAGCGCAGGAAGATCAGCGCCCAGACGATCGACGGCAGCAGCAGCTCGACCGGCCGCGAATACGCGGGAAAGCCCGGGTAGTTCGCGTGAGCGCTGCCGAACACGACCGCCTGCAGCACGACGGCGAGCGCGATGCCGAGGCCGCGGCGCCCGTAGCGCGCGCCGATCAGCGCGCCCAGCGACAGGGGAATCGCGCGGAACACGCACTCCTCCATGAACCCGGCCTCGAGCGCGATTGCGATCGGCATCGCCGCCGGCACCGACGAGCCGAGGATGTTCGGATCGGTCAGGACCTCCGAAGGCTGCCACCAGCCGAGCCAGCGGTTCGTCGCGTAGTAGAACACCGCGATGAACGCGAGGTCGATGGCCACGAACAGGTAGCCGCCGAGCGTGCGTCCCGCGACCTGTCGCGTCGCACCGGCCTCGCGCGACCACAGCCGCCACAGCTGGGGTTGTTGCGGAAACGCGCGCCGCGACAGGCTCTCCGCCGCCATGAACGTCAGCGCATAGGCGAGCCCGCCGGCGACGGCGATCAGCATCGCGGCTCCGGCCTGCTTGGCCCAGAAGGTTGCGACTGTCTGCGTCGTGTCGGCGTCGAACCACGCCGTGGGCGCGGACGCGAGCTTCGCCAGTGCAAGCAGGCTGCCGACGCAAAGTCCCGCGACGACCGCGGGCTTCCACTCGAGCCAGTTCCGCCGCGCGAGCCACAGCGCGCCGAGGACGCAGCCCCCGAGGCCGTAGAGGATCCCGGCGGACAGCGAGGCGAGATTGGCGATCAGGTCGTTGGTGCTGCGCAGCTCGGCAAAGCGCCGGTCGAACGACTCGGGAACGTGCACGAAGGGCGTCACGCCCGTCAGCTCGTCACCGGAAACCACCAGCCGCAGGCGCACGCGCGCGTCTCCCAGCGCCTCGGGACGCTCGTAGGTGAAGCTGTGGTCGACGCGCCCGCCCGGCTGCGTCTGCTGCGAGTGCTCGAGGAAACGGTAGGCGGACAGATCGATGTGCAAATCCTCCTTCGCGCCGGTCTCGGCGATCCGCCGCGCCTCGGACTCGGGCAGGGCTTTGCGCGCCGGATCGCGCACGTAGGCCTCCGGGAGGCGCCGCTCGAAACCGTCGGGCCTGCCGTCGGGACGAAGCCGGACCACAGTCTCGTCGATCGCGCCTAGACGGAACAGGCGCACATCCCACCAGTAGGGAGCGTAGGTACCGCCGCGGGTCAGGCGCGCGAATGCGCGCTTGCCGCCGCCTTCGAGCTCGATGTAGTTTTGCGCTTCAGAATCGTGGCTGAAGCGTACTGCAGCGCGCGCATCGGCGGGCGCGAGCTCGAGCCGCGCTGCCAGCGCCCGGGCGGCCGCGACCGCGTCGGCGCGCGAGGTCTTGACGTCGAGATTGACGATCGGAATGGCGAGCGGGAACAGGCGCAGCGCAACTGCAAGCGCCGCCAGCGAGACCAGCGCGTAGACGACCCAGAACGCAGGCCTGCGCGTGATGCCGTTCACCATGGCCCCGCGAGCACGCGCGACAGGTCGAGGATCGTCAGGTGGAAGAGCGGGCAGGGCACGAATGAAGGTAGCCGGTGCGCAGCCAAGGTCCGCGCCCGCATTCTGGCGAAGGCAGCTGCGCCGGCCGCGACCGGCGCCAGGCCGTCAGTCGATCGCCTTGACGATGTCCTCGACGACCTTCTTCGCGTCGCCGAAGACCATCATCGTCTTGTCCATGTAGAACAGCGGATTGTCGAGTCCGGCATATCCCGCCGCCATCGACCGCTTGTTGACGATCACGGTGCGCGCCTTGTGCGCCTCCAGGATCGGCATCCCGTAGATCGGGCTCCCTTTCTGCTCGGCGAGCGGGTTGACGACGTCGTTGGCGCCGAGGATCAGCGCGACGTCAGTCGAGCCGAACTCGCTGTTGATGTCGTCCATCTCGAACACCTGGTCGTAAGGCACCTCGGCCTCGGCGAGCAGGACGTTCATGTGCCCCGGCATGCGACCGGCGACCGGATGGATCGCGTAGCGGACGTTGACACCCTTGGCGCGCAGCTTCTCGGCCATCTCCTTCACCGCGTGCTGGGCGCGCGCGACGGCGAGGCCGTAGCCGGGGACGATGATCACGCTCTCGGCGTTGCCCAGGACGAACGCCGCATCGTCGGCCGAGCCCGACCTGACGGACTTCTGCTCGCCTCCCGCCGCCACTGCGCCGGGCTCGGCGCCGAAGCCACCGAGGATCACGTTGAAGAACGACCGGTTCATCGCCTTGCACATGATGTACGACAGGATCGCGCCGGAGCTGCCGACCAGCGACCCGGCGATGATCAGCATCGGGTTGTTGAGCGAGAAACCGATGCCCGCGGCCGCCCATCCGGAGTAGCTGTTCAGCATCGAGATCACGACCGGCATGTCGGCACCGCCGATCGGGATGATGATCAGCACGCCCAGCACGAACGCGATCGCGCTCATCACGATGTACGGCAGCCACTTCGACTCGTCGGGCGACATGAGAACCAGATGCCGAAGCCGATCATCGCGACCGCGAGCGCCAGGTTCAGCATGTGCTGGCCGGCGAACACGACGGGCGCGCTGCGGATCTTGCCCGACAGCTTGCCGAACGCGATCACCGATCCGGAGAACGTGATCGCGCCGATGAACGTGCCGATGAAGAGTTCGAGCCGGTTGCCCGACGGGATCGGAACATGGAGGCCGAAGGCCGCGGGATCGTGGATCGCCGAGATCGCGATCAGCACCGCGGCCAGCCCCACCAGCGAGTGGAACGCAGCGACGAGCTCGGGCATCTGCGTCATCTTCACGCGGCGCGCGATGATCGCGCCGACGATGCCGCCGACGGCGATGCCGGCGAGGATCATTCCGACATTGCGCGTGTGCGAGTAGACGAGTGCCAGCGTGACGACGACGGCGATCGCCATTCCGGCGATGCCGAGGATGTTGCCGCGGCGCGCAGTCGACGGATGCGACAGGCCCTTGAGCGCGAGGATGAAGCAGATCGAGGCGACCAGGTACCAGAGCGCGACCTGATTGGCGGTCATCGGGATCCCCCGTTCACGCTGCAGGCCAATGCCGCCGCTGCATCATCACGATCCACGCTCGCTCCCGAAAATGGCATGTCCATGGAGGCGCCCGTCAATGCTTGCCGGCGGCCTTGGCCCCCGGCTCCTTGCGCTTGAACATCTCGAGCATCCGCTGGGTGACCAGGAAGCCGCCGAACACGTTGACGGACGCCAGCGCCACCGCAAGCACGCCGACCCAGCCGCCCCAGTCGAACGCCACGGGGCCGGCCGCGAGCATCGCGCCGACGAGGATGATCCCGGAGATCGCATTGGTGACCGACATCAGCGGCGTGTGCAGCGCCGGGGTCACGCTCCAGACGACGTGGTAGCCGACGAAGATCGCCAGCACGAAGATGATCAGGTAGAAGACGATCGGATCGACACCTGCGGCCATGACTTCCCTCTTTCTAGGCAATGCGCGTACTGCGGATGACGGGGAGGCGGCGGACGCTCATGTCCGCGTCACGGCTGCGCCGTTGTCGCAGACCAGCGTCGCCTGCACGATCTCGTCCTCGCGGGCGAGCGCGAACTCGCCGGTCTTGAGGTTCAGCGACAGCGCGAGGAAATTGAGCACGTTGCGCGCGTAGAGCGCCGACGCGTCCGCCGCGACCAGCGCGGGCAGGTTGACGAGGCCGACGAGCTTCACGCCGTTCTTCACGACGATCTTCCCGGCCTCGGAACCCTCGACGTTGCCGCCCTGCTCGACTGCGAGATCGACGATCACCGCCCCAGGCCTCATCGCGGCGACGGTGTCGGCCCTGACGAGCTTCGGCGCCGGGCGTCCCGGAATGAGCGCGGTGGTAATCACGATGTCCATCTGCCGACAGCGCTCGGCGATGATGCCGGCCTGGCGTTGCATCCACGCCGGCGGCATCGGGCGCGCATAGCCGCCCACCCCTTCGGCGATCTGCCGCTCCTCGTCGGTCTCGTAGGGGACGTCGACCCATTTTCCGCCCAGCGACTCGACCTGGTCCTTGACCGACGGACGCACGTCGGAGGCCTCGATGACGGCGCCCAGCCGCTTGGCGGTCGCGATCGCCTGCAGGCCGGCGACGCCGACGCCCAGGATCAGCATCCGCGCCGCCTTGACGGTGCCGGCGGCGGTCATCAGCATCGGCATGAACCTGCCGTATTCGTTCGCGGCCAGGATCACCGACTTGTACCCGGCGATGTTCGCCTGCGAGGAGAGCACGTCCATCGACTGCGCGCGGCTGATCCGCGGCAGCCTCTCGAGCGCGAAGCCGGTGACGCCCGCGCGGGCGAGCGCCTCGATGCCCGCGGCATCGAACGGATCGAGCATGCCGATGAGCGCGGCCCCGCGCGCGAGCTTCGGGACCTCGTCGCCGACCGGCGCGCGCACCTTCAGCACCCGCGCCGCGCCCAGCGCATCGGCAGCGCTGCCGATGCGGGCTCCCGCGACTGCGTAATCCGCGTCCGGGATGTTGCTCGCGATTCCCGCGCCGGCCTCGACGACGACGTCGTGCTTGCTGCTCGCGCAAAGCTTCTTGACGGTCTCCGGCGTGGCCGCGACACGGGTCTCTCCCGGTCGCGTCTCGCGAGGAATGCCGATCAGCATGTTGTTGTCCCCTGCGGTTCGACCGTCGCGAATGCGGATGCTGCGGCTGCGGCGGCCGGTGTCAGGCGCTATCGTGCCACAATTCGAACGAGCGGGCCGGCGTCGCTCGAACTGGCACAACGCCTGCGCGCGGCCGGCGCGGGAATCGCGCCGGCGGATCGTCGTCAGATCGCCGCGGCGATCGCCATGCCGACCTCTTCCATCTTCGCCTTGCCGCCGATGTCGGGCGTGCGCGGCGCGGACGGGTCGGCGAGCGTGCGCTCGATCGCGCCGACGATCGCGGCCGCGGCCTCGCGATGGCCGAGGAAATCGAGCATCAGCGCGCCCGACCAGATCTGGCCGATCGGGTTCGCGATCCCCTTGCCGGCGATGTCGGGAGCCGAGCCGTGAACGGGCTCGAACAGCGACGGATGGGTGCGCTCGGGATTGATGTTCGCCGAGGGCGCGATGCCGATGGTGCCGCAGACGGCAGGTCCGAGGTCGGAGAGGATGTCGCCGAACAGGTTCGAGCCGACGACGACGTCAAAGAACTGCGGCCGCTGCACGAAATGCGCGCTCAGGATGTCGATGTGGAACTGGTCGACGCGAATGTCCGGATAATGCGCCGACATCGCCTTGAAGCGCTCGTCCCAGTACGGCATCGTGATCGAGATGCCGTTGGACTTGGTCGCGGACGTCAGGTGGCGCGCAGGCCTCGTCTTCGCGAGTTCGAAAGCGTACTTGAGGATGCGATCCACGCCCTTGCGCGTGAATACCGATTGCTGGGTGACCATCTCGCGCTCGGTGCCCTCGAACATGCGACCGCCCACCGACGAGTACTCGCCCTCGGTGTTCTCGCGGACGACGACGAAATCGATGTCGCCGGGCTTGCGGTTGGCGAGCGGCGTCGCGATGCCGGGCATGAGCCGGCAGGGCCGCATGTTGACGTACTGGTCGAAGCGCCGCCGGAACTGGATCAGCGAGCCCCACAGCGACACGTGGTCGGGAACCACCGCCGGCCAGCCGACGGCGCCGTAGAAGATCGCCTCGAAACCGGACAGCGTCTCGAACCAGTCGTCCGGCATCATGCTGCCGGTGCGGACGTAGCGGTCGCAGTTCCAGTCGAAATGCGCGAACTCGAGCGCGATGCCGAACTTCGCTGCCGCTTTCTCGATTACCCGAAGCCCCTCGGGAGCCGTTTCCTTGCCGATGCCGTCACCTGGGATGACGGCGATGCGATGCGTCGCCATGTGCTCTCCTCTTGCAGGGGCGCCATTATAGGTGCGCGCGACGGGGTTTGCGCTATGATGCGCGCACACCACGATTCCTGGCGCCCATGAAGCAGACCTTTCTCGACTTCGAGCAGCCGATCGCCGAGCTGCAGCAGAAGATCGACGAGCTGCGCTACGTGCACGAGGATTCCGCCGTCGACATCTCCGACGAGATCTCGCGGCTGACCAAGAAGAGCCAGCAACTCACCAAGGACATCTACAGCAAGCTCTCCGCCTGGCAGATCGCGCAGGTCGCGCGTCATCCGCAGCGTCCGTACACGCTCGACTACGTCAACGGCATGTTCAGCGAGTTCCGCGAGCTGCACGGCGATCGCTCCTACGCTGACGACCCGGCGATCGTCGGCGGGCTCGCGCGGTTCAACGGCGTGCCCTGCATGGTCCTCGGCCAGCAGAAAGGCCGCGACACCAAGGAGAAGATCCACCGCAATTTCGGCATGCCGCGCCCCGAGGGTTACCGCAAGGCGCTGCGCCTGATGAAGCTCGCCGAGAAATTCGGGCTTCCGCTGTTCACGTTCGTCGACACGCCCGGCGCCTACCCCGGCATCGGCGCCGAAGAGCGCGGACAATCGGAGGCGATCGGCCGCAACCTCTACGAGATGGCGGGCCTGCGCGTGCCCGTGATCGCCAACGTCATCGGCGAAGGCGGCTCGGGCGGCGCGCTCGCGATCGCGATCGGCGACGTCACGCTGATGCTGCAATATGCAACGTATTCGGTGATATCGCCCGAGGGTTGCGCGTCGATACTCTGGAAATCGGCCGAGCATGCGCCCGAGGCCGCCGAGACGCTCGGGATCACCTCTTCCCGGCTGAAGCAGCTCGGGCTGATCGACAAGGTCGTCAACGAACCGCTGGGCGGAGCCCATCGCGACCACGCGGCGATGATGGTCGCGCTGAAGAAGGCACTCACCGAGGTGCTGCGTAACCTGCAGGAGCAATCGCTCGACGCGCTGCTCGAGGCGCGCGAAGACAAGATCCTCGCCTATGGGCGATTCAAGGAGATTCCCGCCGGCTGAGCCCGGACCGGCCGATCGCCTGCGATCCGCGGTCGCGTCGGCGCTCGCCGCCTCGCTGCCCGGCGGCGGTACAGCCGCGGTCGCGCTGTCGGGAGGGCGGGACTCGATCGCATTGCTGGATGCGGCGGTCGCAGTGGCGCAGGCCGCCTGCGTCCGCATCGTCGCGATCCACGTCCATCACGGCCTGTCCGGCAACGCCGACCAATGGAGCGCGTCCTGTGCGCAGGACTGCGCCGCCCGCGGCGTCCTGCTCTCGATCCGCCGCGTGGCGGTGGTCCGCAGGCCCCGCGCGAGCCTCGAGGCCCAGGCGCGCGAGGCGCGCTATGCGGCGCTGGCCGCCGCTGCGCGCGAACTCGGCGTCGCCGCCGTGCTGCTCGCTCATCACGCCGACGACCAGGCCGAGACGCTGCTGCTGCAACTGCTGCGCGGTGCCGGTCCTCGCGGCCTCGCCGCGATGGCGCCCGCGCACACGGGCGAAGGACTCCTGTGGTTGCGGCCTTTCCTCGGGTTCCCGCGGGCTGACATCGACGCCTGCGTCGCCGAGCGTCGCCTGGCCTTCGTCGACGACGAGAGCAATGCGCAGCCCGCGCACCGGCGCAATGCCCTGCGCCTTCGTGTCGTCCCTGCATTGTGGGAGCTGGCAGCCGGATATCCGCTGACCCTCGTGCGCGCGGCCGCACTGCAGGCCGAGGCGGCGATGCTCCAGGACGATCTCGCCCGCATCGATGCGCAAGGCGCCTGCGACGGGCACACGCTCGATCGCGCGGCGCTGGCCGCGCTGCCAGCACGGCGCGCGCGCAACCTGCTGCGCTGGTTCCTGCGCGCCCGCGGCCTGCCGGCCCCGTCACAGCAGCGGCTCGCCGCGATGCTGCAGCAGCTTTGCGCCGCGGAAGCCTCGCCCAGGCTGCGCCTCGCGCATGCCTCCGTCGAAGTGTCGATCCACCAGGGGCGGATCGTCGTCCACGACCCGCCGCCGCCGCCCTACGCGCTCGACTGGAGCGGCGACGCCGCGGTCGCGCTGCCCCACGGCCGGCTCGCGCTCGCCGCCACCCGCGGGGCCGGCATCGCTGCGCGCCATCTCGCGAACGCGCGAGTCTCGATCCGCACCGGCGCCCCGGGCGAGCGCCTCGTGCCGGCCGGGCGTGTGCGGCGCCGGGCGGTGGCCGACCTGCTGCGGGAGGCCGGCGTGCCGCACTGGGAACGCAGCGCCCTGCCCAGGATCTATTGCGGCGAACAGCTCGCGGCAGTCGCGATCCTCGGCGTCGATGCCGCATTCGCCGCCGCACCGGGGGAAGCCGGGATCGCGCTCGACTGGCGGCCCTCGTCGGCTGCCGCGGCGGGCGAGGCGAAGGCGCCGGGTCCCATGTTATAATTTTGAATTTATTTGACTTTATTCTGTCGGAGCCAGGGAAATGGCAGTAGAACGCACGCTTTCGATCATCAAACCCGATGCGGTCGCCAAGAACGTCATCGGTGAAATCTATTCGCGCTTCGAGAAGGCCGGCCTGAAAATCGCCGCGGCGAGGATGGTTTGGCTGTCGCGCACCGATGCCGAGGGTTTCTATGCAGTCCACCGGGAGCGGCCGTTCTTCCGCGATTTGGTGGATTTCATGACCACCGGCCCGGTGATGGTGCAGGTCCTCGAAGGCGAAAACGCCATCGCCAGGAACCGCGAGCTGATGGGCGCAACGGACCCGAAGAAGGCGGCGCCCGGCACGATCCGCGCGGATTTCGCGCAGTCGATCGACGCGAATGCCGTGCATGGCTCCGACGGGCCCGAGACCGCGCGCAGCGAGATCGCCTATTTCTTCGCCGCGCAGAACGTCTACGACCGCCAGGATCGCTGACCCCCCGGGGACCGATGATCAACCTGCTCGACCTGGAACCGGCTGCGCTCGATGCATTCTTCGCCGAACGCGGCGAAAAGCCGTTTCGCGCCAGGCAGGTCTCGCGCTGGGTGCACCAGCGGTTCGTCGACGACGTGGGCGCGATGACCGATATCGCGCGGCCGCTGCGCGAGCGGCTGGCGGCGGAAGCCGGAATCCGTGGCCCGCGCGTGCTGCGCGACACGACCGCTTCCGATGGAACCCGCAAGTGGCTGCTCGACGCGGGCAAGGGCAACGCCGTCGAGGCCGTCTACATCCCGGAGGACGACCGTGGAACGCTGTGCATTTCGTCGCAGGCGGGCTGCGCACTCGACTGCGCGTTCTGCTCGACGGGAAAACAGGGTTTCAACCGCAACCTCGAGACCGGCGAGATCGTCGGTCAGCTGTGGCACGCCAACCGGACGCTGCTCATGGACGGGATCCGCGCGCCGTGGGTCGAGGCGGGACGCGCGCCGATCACCAACGTCGTGATGATGGGCATGGGCGAGCCGCTGGCCAATTTCGACCACGTCGTGCCTGCACTGCGGCTGTTCCTCGACGACAACGCCTACGGGCTCTCGCGCAGGCGCGTCACGCTGTCCACCTCGGGCCTCGTGCCGTGGATCGATCGTCTGCGCGATGAATGCCCGGTTGCGCTCGCCGTCTCGCTGCACGCCCCCACCGATGCGCTGCGCGACGGGCTCGTGCCGATCAACCGCAGGCACCCGCTCGCGGAGCTGATGGCGGCGTGCCGCCGCTACCTCGACAAGGCGCCGCGCGATTTCATCACCTTCGAATACGTGATGCTCGATGGCGTCAACGACCAGCCGACGCATGCGCACGAGCTGGTCCGGCTCGTCCGCGACGTCCCCTGCAAGATCAACCTGATCCCCTTCAACCCGTTCCCCGGCAGCGAGTTCGGCACCAGCCCGCGCGAGCGCATCCGCGCGTTCGCGCGGACGCTGCAGGACGCCGGAATCGTCGCGACGATCCGCAAGACGCGCGGCGAGGACATCGACGCGGCCTGCGGCCAGCTCGCGGGCCAGGTGCAGGATCGGGTGAAGCGCAGGCTCGCGGCGCGGATTCCGCTCGCGGTCGCCCGCTGATCTCGGCGGCGAGGAACACGAGCCAAATCGGGACCCCGACCATGCGCCAACGCCGCCCTTCGCTCGCCCTGCTCGCCCTGTTTGCCGCGCTCTCGATCGCCGGGTGCGCGACCAAGCCGGCGGCGCCCCAGGCGCCACCGGTGGACACGACCCCGATCAAGCGGGAACGCGCGACGCCGCAGGAGCGGGCGAAGATCCACACCGAGCTCGCCGCCGGTTATTACCAGCGGGGCCAGATGGACGTCGCGCTGCAGGAGCTCGGCCTCGCGAAGTCGTTCGACCCCATGGACGCGAGGATCTACAACGTTTACGGGCTCGTCTATGCGATGCTCGGCGAAGAGAAGCAGGCCGAGGAGAACTTCCGCCATGCGCTGTCGCTCGCGCCGGGCGATTCCGAAATCCGCGAGAACTGGGGCGCGTTCC
>DAHUXO010000110.1 GCA_027307095.1 Betaproteobacteria bacterium
CGGCTCGGCTGGTGCTCGAGCATCGCGTTCCAGCCGAACACCTCGCCACGCCGCAGCATGAAGCCCGCAGACGTCGTGCGCTCCTCGCGGCCGATCAGGAATTCCACGCGTCCCGACTCGAGTATGTACAGGTCGTCGGCAGGATCCCCGATGTCGTAGAGTGCGCTGCCGGCCTCGTGTTCCTCCTGGCGCGCGATCGCATTCAGCCTGGCAAGCGTCTCATCCGAGGCGGCGGTGAAGATCTCGGCTGCCTGCAACGCCGTGGTCTGCACGACGAAGATGTCGCCGTCGGCAACCTCGAGCTGGTAACGCTCGAGCGGGGCCTCCGCCAGCCCCACCGGCTCGCCGGTGGTGATGTCCCATTGCCACAGATGCTGGTGGCACGTCAGCACGGAGCCGTCGTAGATGCCCTCATCCAGACAGACCTCCTGGTGCGGGCAGATCCCCTGATAGGCGTAGTAGCAGTCGCCGGACTGGGCGATCAGCACCCTGCGGCCTCCGAGCTCGTAGGCCCTCATCCCGTTCTCCGGAATGTCGGCGGCCTTGCAGACGAGGACTCGGCCCATGCTAGCTGAACTTGTCGTAGCGAATGTTGTCGGTCGACAGTCTCGCCTGCAGCAGCATCCTGATCGACGCGTCGACGGCGGGCGGCGGACCGGCCAGGTAAGCGCGCACGTTCTGGTAACGCCCGCTCATTCGCGCTCCGGCGATCTCGTGAACCAGGCCGTGGGCGAAATGGAGTCTTGGATGATCACGCGCTGCCGCCTCGGGGACCGGTTCGTCGGACAGCGCAATCGTAACCGAAAACTTCTCGCCGCAGCGCTCGACGATATCGCTGAACTCGCCGAGGAAGAACGCATCCCTCATCGTCCTCACCCCGAAGAACACGTCGCCGCGATACTGCGTGAAGTACGCATCGTGTGCCGCGCGGGCGATGATCGACATCATGCCGGCGATCCCGCTGCCCCCCGCGATGCACAGGATGTTCTTCGCGAGCGCGGGGAAGAACGTCGCGCGGCCGAGCGGGCCGAAGATGTCGAGCTCGGCGCCTTCGGCGGCCCGCTCGAACAGCCATGACGAGAGCCCCCCGCCGGCCTTCTTCTTGACCACGAACTGGAGCTTCCGGGTGCTGCGCTCGTAGTTGACCATCGACCAGCCGCGGTATCCGGGAACGCCTTTGGCCCGCACCATGACGAACTGGCCGGCGTCGTAGTCCATCGGACGGTCGAGCTGCACGTCGAGCGAGACCACGTCATCGGTCAGCCTGCGCATCGAGCTGACCCGCCCATGGAAGTGCTGCGGCGTCGACGCACCCGCCTCCATCGTGTGGACGAAGCTCGAAACCTCGATGACGAGATCGGTCCGGGCGGCGCACTGGCAGAGGAGTATCTCGTCGGGGCCCTTGAGGAACTTGCGCCCCGGCGCATCCGGCCAGCCGTCGTCGATCTCCCCCTCGAGAATCCTTGCCTTGCAGGTGCCGCAGGTGCCGCTGCCGCACTCGTAGGGGAGATCGACAGCATCGCTCAGCGCGGCGTAGAGCAGCTTCTCGTCCGCATCGGCTTCGAAGCGGTGGGCACGGTTGCGCGCATTGAGGTGGATCTTCATCGGAATCGCTTCGCGGCGCCGGCCCTAGAAGGGGATGTGGTAGCCGATCCCGAGCATCCGCGTGTCCAGCCGCACGTTGCGGTCGACCAGCAACGGCGTGCCGCCGTCGAGCTTCACGGTGTCGTAGAGCTTGCCCACCGCGAACAGCGTGGTCTCGCCGCCATCCAGCGCCGTCTTGAACACCTGCAGGCCGCTCACGACGCGCGCGTTCCCTGCATCACCCTCGCGTTCCACCGTGTAGACCGTCACGTGCCGCGTGATCGGGGAATGATCGCTGTTGTGCCTCGGCAGGTTGTCGAACAGCAGCTTGAGGCCGGCCTTGTCGTGCTCGAGCCAGATCATCTCCTTCCGGATCTCCGGGCTGAACGCCGTGACGCTGTAGCGGAACGCAGGGTCGCACAACTCGAGGAAGCCGGAAAAGTCCTTCGCATCCAGGCGCATGCAGGATCGGTAGATGAGCTCGTCGATCGATTGCTTTGGGATCACGCTAATCCTCTCGGGTCTCGTCGTACGTGGCCGGTCAGGCCGTCGCCAGCTTCTTCGCGGGCGCCGGGCTGGCGCCGGGATTGGTGCCGAAGGGGTCGTACGCCTTCCGGCCCATGCGCCGGCTCCACTCGGCGTAGAAGTGGCGCATCCCGCCCTCGTCGTGGATGGTCATGTTCTCTTCGCGACCATGGATCACCCACTTGCTGTCGGTGCCTTCACGCATCGCGATGCCCTGGCCGTGGACGCCGAGCAGGTCCTCGTGCAGGTTGCGGCCGAACGGACCCCAGATCGTGTTGTGATCGCGGATGCGCTCGGCGCGCTCGGCCGGCGTATCGCTCTTGAGCCCGAGCCCGCGAAACTCGATGACGACCTTGTTAGGTCCGAGCGGGATCGCGGTGTCCATGCGCAGAACCGAAGTGCGCAGGTTGTAGGTCATGCCGGGAAAGATGTCGATCAGGATCCACCCGCCGGGCGCCAGGCCCGGCCAGCCGACGCTGCGATTCTTGCTGCCTTCGTACTTGTCGTACCTGACCGACATCGATCCCACCGACGCGTGCCCGTTCGGATAGCCGGTGTACTTGCGGTCGAAGTACCCGGGCTGCAGCATCCCGGTAATGCGATTGAAGTAGTGCATGTAGTCGTGGTAGAACTCGCTGTTCGTGTCGTGCCACAGCTTGTAGTTCGTGTCGACGACCGCCTTGTGATAGTGGAACACCTCGAGCGGCATGTTCATGTGTTCTTCGAGCATGCCCAGCGCGTCGCCGATGTATTCCTGCAGCGAGCCCGACTCGTCGTCGGTGTTGACCCAGACGAATCCGCCGTAGCCGATCGACGCCTTGACCTCGCGCAGCCCGGCATCCTCGCACTTGAACCGCTCCTGGTAGCCTTCCTTGCCGCGCGAGATGTCGGTGCAGCTTCCCTTGGTGTCGAACGACCACGCGTGGAATATGCATGTGATGCGCTTGGCGTTGCCGACGGGATCGTAGAGAAGCGTGTTTCCACGATGCGGGCAGATGTTGTAGAACGCGCGCACCTTCATGTCCTCGCCGCGAACGACGATCAGCGGCACACCGGCCGGATGCTGGAATGTGCGGTAATCGAACGCGTTGGGCAGCTCCGATTCGTGGCAGGCGATGATCCAGCACTTGCCGAAGACCTTCACCTGCTCTTCGCGGAACAGTTCCTCGCTGGTGTAGATCGAGGTGTCGACGTAATGCGTGTCCGGGAACCCGGGCTTCTGGTGCCACTGGATGGCGTTGCGGGACATGTCAGCTATCTCCTATGGACGGCCTGCCCCGTGCATGCGCACGCGGGCCGATGGCAATCGTGATGAGGGTTGCACGCGCCCGCTCGCAGGGCGGTCCCGGGGACCGAAGCAGGTTGCGTACCATCCAAATTGCATTTGCAATGCCATGATTTTCCTTGCGTTTCCCTGCACTCCCGGCGGGGCCCAGGCCCGGTGTTTCCTCCGGAAACCTGGCGCCTCCCCGACGCTGGGCAATCGCGGAACGCAAGTGATTCCGCGACGCCGCGCCTGGCGATCAGAACAGGCCGACGACGTTGCCCTGGGCATCGATGTCGATGCGCTCCGACGACGGTCGCTTGGGCAGGCCGGGCATGGTCATGATGTCGCCGCAGACCAGCACGATGAACTCCGCTCCCGCCGCCAGTCGGACTTCGCGCACGTTGATGACGTGACCGCTGGGCGCGCCCCGAAGTGCGGGATCGGTCGAGAACGAATACTGGGTCTTGGCGACGCATATCGGGTAATGCCCATAGCCGTCGTCCTGGAGCTTCTTGATCTGCGCCCGCACCTTGGTGTCGGCGGTGACGTCGGCAGCACCGTAGATCTTGGTCGCAACGGCCCTGATCTTGTCCCAGATGCTCAGCCCTTCCTCATAGACGAACTTGAAGTCGGACGGCGTGGTGTCGATCATCGACACGACGGCGCGCGCCAGTTCCTCGGCGCCCTTGCCCCCTTCGGCCCAGTGCCTGGCGACGACGATCGGCGCCTCGTGATGCGCCATCTTCTTCGCCAACAGCTTGATTTCCGCATCGGTGTCGTGGGTGAAATGGTTCACCGAGACGATGCAGGGCAGGCCGTAGTGGTTGCGCACGTTGTTGACGTGCCGTTCGAGGTTGGCGATGCCTTTCTCGAGCGCCTCGAGGTTCTCGACGTTCAGGTTCTTCACGTCGACGCCGCCGTGGTATTTGAGCGCGCGGATCGTCGCGACGATCACGACGGCATCCGGCCGCAGGCCCGACTTGCGGCACTTGATGTCGATGAACTTCTCGGCGCCCAGATCGGCCCCGAAGCCCGCCTCCGTCACGACGTAGTCGGCGAGGTGCGACGCCGCGCGGGTCGCGATGACTGAGTTGCAGCCATGGGCGATGTTCGCGAACGGACCGCCGTGGATGATCGCGGGGTTGTTCTCGAGCGTCTGCACGAGGTTCGGCTTCAGGGCATCGCGCAGCAGCACCGTCATCGCGCCATGGGCATTGAGCTCGCGCGCGGTGATCGGCTTCTGTTCCCGCGTGTACCCGACGACGATGTTCCCGAGACGCTCCTTGAGATCGGCGAGGGAGGTCGCGAGGCAGAAGATCGCCATCACCTCGGACGCCACGACGATGTCGAAGCCGTCCTGCCGCGGAAACCCGTTCCCCGGTCCCCCGAGCGCGACGGTGATGTCGCGCAGCGCCCGGTCGTTCATGTCGAGCACGCGTTTCCAGGTGATGCGTCGCGCGTCGAAGTTGAGCTCGTTGCCGTGATGGATGTGGTTGTCGATCAGCGCGGCCAGCAGATTGTTGGCGAGCTGGATCGCGTTGAAGTCGCCCGTGAAATGCAGGTTGATGTCCTCCATCGGGACGACCTGGGCGTAACCCCCGCCCGCGGCACCGCCTTTCATCCCGAACACCGGGCCGAGCGACGGCTCGCGCAGGCAGATGATCGACTTCTTGCCGATCCGGTTCAGAGCATCGCCGAGGCCCACGGTCGTCGTGGTCTTGCCCTCGCCTGCCGGCGTCGGGCTGATCGCCGTGACCAGGATCAGCTTGCCCCGTGGGCGGTCCTTGATCGACTCGAGGTAGCCGAGCGAGACCTTCGCTTTGTAATGCCCGTAGGGCTCGAGATGCTGATCGTCGATTCCAAGCCGCTCCTTCGCGACCTTGGAAATCCGTACCAGCTTGGCCTTCTGCGCAATTTCGATATCGGTGGGCATCTTGTGCAAGGCTCCGGGTTTGGTGCGCGTGCGGTCAGGCGCGGATTCGCTCGACGGCTGCGCCGGACGGCTGCAGCGCCCGCGCGTCGTCCCGCGCCCAATGCTTTCGAAACGAAACATCCGCGGGGCCGGCAGGCTGCGCACTGTATCCGTACGACATATCTTGCGGACGCTTCATCGGCATGGCCACCGAAAACGCAACATGCATGCCAAGCGAAGCCTGCGGCCTGGATTGCCGGCGAGCACGCGGGCGAATTCTCGCCAGGACCCGTCGGCCCGGTCCGCGCAGGTTTTCGTATTGCGTAGCAGCAAACATCGGCGGCCGGCGCCTGTTCACACGATATATCGCCCCGCCCGGCGACGGAGCGGCGCGGTTCCCGCCCTAGAACGCGAACGTGTCGTAATCGTGGGCAGTCCCGGGGTCCGTAGCGCGAATGTGCGCGGGAACGAACTGGTCACGAACCTTCACGAAGCCGGCGAAGCCGTAGAGATGGCGCACCATGCTGGCGAAGCGGCTGAGAACCGCCTCCTTCGCGCCCGGCTCCGCATCGAGCGCCGCCATCAGCTGGCCGGCGTCGATGATCAGGACCTCGGACTCGCCGAGGCTGGTCGTTTTCGCGAGCCGGATCGGCGGCTCGTTGCCCGAAGGCGGCTTCAGGAGCGCGCCCCAGCCGAAAACCGCGCTGGGCCCGACGATCTTCACCAGATCCCTGGCCACGGCACGCCCGGGATCGAACGAATGCTCGACTTTGCCCGCCAGCACGACATAGATGTGCTCGGCAGCCGAACCCGCGTCGTAGATGGGCTCCCGGTCGCGGTAATGGGCGCGCCTGCCGAGCGTCGAGATCCGCACCAGCAGCGCATCGGGCAGCGCCGCGAACGGGACCGAGAGCCGCAACATTTCTGTGACGGATGGGTTGGTACTCACGTCGATCGTCTTCTCGGTTGGTAGCGCGCCTGCGTCAACGCCGGTCGCGCAGGAACTCCGCCTGCTCGGTGACGACTCGGTCGATGCGCACATCGTGCGCCTCGACGGGAATCCGTTCAGCCACCTGCAGATGGAATGCGCCGGCGACCAGCGCCGTATCCGGGCGGCGGCCTGCAAGCAGTCGATCGTAGTAGCCGCGCCCGTAACCCAGCCGGTCACCCTTGGCGTTGAACCCAAGCCCTGGAACGAGAACGAAGTCGACGACGGACAGGTCGACCGGCTCGCAGGTATCGGGCCGGGGCTGCCGGATGCCCCAGGGGCCCGGCGCGAGGTCCGCGCCCAGGTCGCGGACGCGGTAAAGCCCGAGGAGGTTCTCCGCGCGCCGCATGAATGGCAGCACGAGGATCTTGCCCGCCCTCAACACGTCGTCCGCGAAGGCTCCGGTCATGAGCTCGCTGCCGAAAGTCATGTAGCCCAGGACGGTGCGCGCGTTTCGGTACGCGTCCAGCGCCAGGATGGAACCGACGATCGCTTCGCTGTAGCGCTCGCGTTCTTCCGGCGCGAGCGCATTGCGCTCCGCGTGCAAACGCTTGCGCAGGTCGCCTTTCCAGGCTTCCTGGTCTTCCGTACTGGTCATCGCAACGGCCCGATAACGTCCCTTGGGTCGCGCGGGATGGGAACCTGCGGAGCGGTAGCTGGCCGATCAGGGTCCACAGACAAGCAGGGGATTTCCGCGCGCCCAGAACATACGCGAAATTCCGCGATCCGTGGAGCCGGATCCGCAAGGATCCGGCGGCGGCTTTGGATCTAGCGCGAACTGCGTGACGGACCTTCCGACCACGCGCAGTCGGCGCAATGGTACTTGCCCGGGCAACGGCCCTGCTTGCGGGCGAGGCAGTCGTGCTCGACGTGCCCGAGCTGCCGCGCCAGCGCGGCCAGGTCGAAAGCCGGCACCAGCGGCGTTGCCCAATCCACCCAGCGTCCCAGAACGTTCATCATCGTGGCGTCTCCGAAGTCGGTGTCTCGATGCCTACGCTACCGGGTTCCACCGGCGAGGACCTTGATAACCATCAAGAAGTCCGGATGAACGACCCTGAGCGCAACGTCTGCGGAAGCGACCGGCCTTGCAACGTCCGCGGGTGTCAGGTCGGGAGGTATCGACGCCAGGTGGCGGCGAAATCGGACGGGTCGGCGATGCGCCAGCCGCGCCGGGCGAAATCCTGCCAGTCCACCTCGCTCGGATACGAATAGTAGCTCCCGCCGACCTGCGCAACCCCGGTGGACGCTTCGCCGCGGCCGATCCGGACGAGCGTCTCGCCGATCAACGCCGCCGCGCCCGGGTATAGCTGCAGCAGGTGCCAAAGCAGCGAGCGCGCGGGGTCGACGGGTATGCGGTGCGTGCCGACAACCGGACCGGTGTCGATCGACCCATCCGTGATGTAGTGCAGCGTGCATCCGATCTCGCGATCGCCATTCTTCAGCGCGCGGAACGCGGCGATGACCCCGCGGTAAGTCGGAAGGAGTCCTGCATGCAGGTTGAGCACGCCGAGCGCGGGGACGGCGATGCACTCGGCGCGGAATATCGACCCATAACGGACCGACAGCATCAGGTCCGGTGCGAAGCCGCGAACGAAAGCGAGGCCCTCGGCGCTGTTGGCATTCGGGAGCGATGCCACGCGGATGCCGCGATGGCGCTCGAGCTCGCCGAAGGTGAGGAAACGCCGGCCGTCATCGGGCAGGCCCGCCTTCTCGATCAGCGGAAACAGCAACTCGATCGCGAGCGTCTGCTCGGCGACCCGGAGCTCGCGACGGGGCGCCGGGTCGCTGGCGGATCCCGAGGCCGGGCCGATCCGGGGGCTGATCGCCACGCACACCTCGTGGCGGGCGAAGGCCGGCAGCAGGAGATTGAGTGCGACGCTGCTTTCGATGTCGGCGTTGGTGCAGTACAGGATCTTCACGGTGATGGCGTGTTTGCCCGGTGCGACCCGCGCGGGCATGGAATGTCGACGCCGGGGATTGTAGAACGCCTCCGACGCTGAACGTCCGCCTGAAGATCCCCACCGGTGTCTCGGTCACCTTCGATGGATCGAACGACGCGACATCGAATGCCGGACCCACGCTGCACCAGCGCGAACCCGCGTCCACCGAGCGCACGCTGGACGACCTCATCCTCTACCTGCGCGCGACGGCGCACATCACGCTTGTCGCCGAAGGTGGCGTGGTCCCCGAGGCCTGGCGCGGCGACGCCCTGACCGGCATCCGCGAAACGCTCCGGGTCGCCTGCGGAGCCGGTTGCGCGATCACGACCTCGTCGCAGGGGGACAGGCATCCGGCCCGCATCGTCGTCGCGTCGCCGGTGGAGGCCGGCGGTCCCGGCCGGACGCGGCGCACGGAAGCACCATGAAAAAACGGCCCCGCGTGGGGGCCGCCGTAGTGCTTGATGGTGGAGGTGGCGAGAATCGAACTCGCGTCCGGAAGACCTCTACAGTCGGGACTACATGCTTAGTCTCGTCATTTGGCTCTCGTTCTCCCGACGCCGGCGGACAGGCTGCGGTCGAACCAGTCACCTTGCTTTAGCGCTACACCCAAGTGACCCGAGTGGGCGCGATCGCTCTAAATGTCCCCGCTGCGACTTCCGGTGTTACCCGGTTGCCGCCCGGGCTGAGCGCCGCCCGGTGCGAGGTCCGGCGGGATTAAGCCGCCAGAGCGTACGTTTCGTCGTTCGCAGTTAAGTTTGCGATTGCTCGGGTTTAACGAGGACAAGCGCCTCGGCATGCCCCGCGCTGCTTCGATACCCCCGTCGAAACCAGTACACCCCCGGTGACGATGCGGGCCGCCGGTTCGACACCGGTCAGCGCAAGAACTCGGATGATACCAGCCATGCCCGCCTGCCTCGAACTCCGCAAGCCAGCAGTTCGGTACCAGTTTCCCATATGGGGGGCGTCCTGGGAGGATCAAGCAGGCGCGGGCTACACCCACGGCGTCCTGCTCCGGCACCGGATCGCGGACCACCGCCAGCGGAGGACGGCAGCGTCGCCGTGCCTTCCTGCCGGATCTCCTGCAGCCGAATCAGTCCGACGCGGCTACGCCGATGGCCCGCAGCGGACTAGCCTGACGGGAGTTCCGACGCACTCCGGAGGTGCCCATGGATACGTGCATTGCGACGAAGGTGGCGCTGGCGAGCGTCATGCTCGCGCTCGGCGCCTGCGGGCAAATCGGAGGCGCCGGCACGGGCTCGACGGCGGTGAACCCGGGCTATCCGGCGGCGCTATCGGAGCCGCGGACCTCTCTGTCGGCACCGGCAGCGCACCACGACTACGGGCCGATTCCATCCTGGCGCAACCACCCGGCACCGGGAACCGACGCTGCGCCCGCACTCGCGGCCGATGCCGACGCCGCGGCGGCAAGGACAGCGGCCGCACATGCGGCGCACCGGGGCCGCCGCGCGGCGTAGCGGGCAGCATCGTTCGAAAAAAAAGACGCCGCTTTGGGGGCGGCGTCGAGGTCCCCTCGCTTGGGCACGAGGGGGAGGGAGACGGTAAGGGCGTCGGGCGGACCGGCGCCTCAGCGATCGCGCTGCCGTGTCGGGTCCCGGTGGGGCACGTCCAGCGGCCTCGGCACCATCGCGCCCAGCAGCGTGAACACGACGAACAGCACGACGTTTCCGAAGAACAGCAGCTGCGCCAACGCGAAAGACGCCGCGTCGGACACCGCCACGCCGAACAGGCCGCTCGCCACGGCGAGCAACAGAAAGACGAAACCCCACTTCAGCATTGCATCGGCTCGGGCGAACTGGTCAGGAATCTGGACGACGGACAACGGTTCGAATGTAGTTGAGCCCCGTACGGGAGCCTATCAGCGCATCGCCTATCCTGCTGTCGGACAAACACCGACGTCTACACGCGCGGCCGGCCCCAAGGGACACGGCGGCAGGGGGTATAGTGGTGCCCCACGATCCGCAGCCCCCACCCGTCGGGGCTTCGTCTTCCTCCCGCGATGAAGCGTCTGCTCCCCCTTCGCGTCCTGCTGCCGCTCGCGCTCGGCATGGTCGTGTCCCTGGCTATCCTGGGGTTCGCCGAGATCGGCTACCAGCGGCTCGAATTCGCCAACCGGGCGATGTCGACGGCGCTGGAGATGGAGACCGTCGTCAACGAGACGCTCGCGCTGATCGTGGATGCCGAGTCCAGCCAGCGCGGATACCTGCTGACCGGCGACCCGTCCTACCTCAAGCCCTACCAGGCAGCTCTGCCGAAGATCGACAAGGCCTCGGCCCACCTGCGCGACCTGGTCAGCCAGAATGGCACGACGTCGATGATCGAGCACGCGAGCCACCTCGCCACGCTGATCGGCGAGAAGCTGAACGACCTCGAATCCACGCTGACGCTGAACGATCGCAACGGCCGCGAGGCGGCGCTCCAGCTGATCGACACCGGGGTGGGCCAGAAGCTGATGGAGCAGATCCACGGCGAGGCGCAGAGCATCCTCGACGAGTTGCGCCTGTCGGCGCGGCGCGGGGGATTGCGCTGGGCGCGCGACATCGAGTTCGGCCGCGTCGGCATGCTGACGATGACCGCCTTCACGATCGCGCTGCTGTTCGTCGTGATGGCGCTTTCGCGACGCGAAATCGCCGCCCGCGAGGCGAAGCGCCGCATGCTCGTCGAGGAGCAGCACCGGCTCGAGCGCGAGGTCGCGGCGCGCACCGAGGAGCTGTCCGAGCTTTCGACCTACCTGCAGACCGTGCGCGAAGAGGAGAAGTCGAGGCTCGCGCGCGACATCCACGACGAGCTCGGCGGCATCCTGGTCGGGGCGAAGATGGACGTCGCCTGGGCTTCGCAGCGCTGCAAGGCGTCGTTGCCGGAGGCTGCGAACAAGCTGGAGCGCGCGCTGACGATACTCGACGAGGGCGTCGAGATGAAGCGGCGCATCATCGAGGAGCTGCGACCGACACTGCTGGACAACCTGGGCCTCGCGCCCGCGCTCGAGTGGCAGATCAGGCAGACCTGTGAGCGCGCGGGTCTCGACTGCGACCTCAACCTCGGCGAGCCCAGTCTGCCGCCCGACGTCTCGATCGCGCTCTACCGGATCGTGCAGGAAGCGCTGACGAACGTCGTCAAGTACGCCAACGCTCGGCACGTCGACATCGATCTGGTGCGCGGTGACGATGGAATCTCGCTGGTCGTCCAGGACGACGGCCGCGGATTGCCCGCAGGCGCGGCGACGGACCGCCTGTCGCACGGCATCATCGGCATGCGCCAGCGCGTACGCGCGTTCAACGGAGACTTCAGGATCAGCGGCCGGCCCGGCGCCGGAACGAAGATCGAGGTCTTCATTCCGCTTGCCGCCGACGGCGCGACCCCGCAGGACGCGCCCGACGCAGGCGCGCGCGGGCGCGCGCCGGCCGCGTCGGCCGCCGATTAGGCTAGCGGCTGATCAGGGCGCCGATCGCGCGAAGCGGGACGATCCGCTCCGCTGCCGTCTTGACGGTCGCGAGCAGCGGCACGCCGACCAGCAATCCCCAGCCTCCCCACAGCCAGCCGAAGAACAGCAGCGCAACGAAGACGGCGACTGCGTTCATGCGAAACGCGCGCCCGAGCATCCAGGACGAAAGGCCGGTGCCGATCAGCGTTGCCGCGGCCCCGATGGCGAGCGCGACCAGCAGCGCGCGCCCCGCGGATTCGAACTGCAGGAATGCGGCGAGCCCGGTCGCGACGATGGTCAGCGCCGAACCTGCATACGGCACCACGTGCAGCACACCGGCAATCACGCCCCACAGCGCCGCGTGATCGACGCCGAAAGCCGCGAGGATGGCCCAGGTCGTGAGGGCCACGACGACATTGATCACCAGCATCGTCAGCAGGTACCTCTGCACCTGCGCGTCGATCTCGTCGAGAATCTCGATCGTGATCCTGCGCCGCGCAAGCGTCGGGCCGGCAAGCTGGGCGAGCTTGCGGCGGAAAGTGTCGCCCGACGCGAGCAGAAAATAGGCGAGCATCGCTGCGATGCCCAGGTCGGCGACGACCGCGAGAATCCTCGACGATTGCTCCGCGAGCCACTTCTGCAGGCCGGTCAGCACGGGCGGCTGCGGCGCAGGCGGCGCCACGCCACTGCCGGCAGCCTCGGCTGCAGCGCGATTGAGCTCGGCGGCCGCCGCGCGCACGTGCGCCACCGGCCCTTCGGGCCTGCGCGCAGTTTCGTGGGCGGCGATGCGCAGCTTGCGGGCGGCGTGCGGGAGCTCGGCGATCGCCGCCTTGGCGTCGTCGCGCAACAGGAAGATGCCGCCGAACACCAGGCCGGTCAGGATCGCGAGCACGATCGCGCCGCCGACAGCGCGATGCACGCCGATGCGCTCGAGCCACGCTACCAGTGGCTTCAGCGAATAGCTCGCGAGCATGCCGACGACGACCGGCACCAGGAATGCGTCGGCGAGCTTCGCCGCGGCCACCACCGCCACCACGGCGAGAGCGATCAATGCGCATTCCGCGGATCGAAAACGGCGGGGCGTCTGCAGTTCGATGTCCATGCGTGTCCACGCCGCGGCGGTTCGCCGCCGGCGCCCTCGATGAGCAATTCGAATCGGACGACGACCCGGGCGTCAGTGCACGCCGGATCTTCGCTCGGCCACGAGATGATCGAGCACTTCGCGCACGCGATGGTATTCGCGGGCCTTGTCGAAGAAATAGTCGGCGCCCAGCGCCAGGCTTTTCGCGCGGTACTGGGGAAACGCGTAGTTGGTGAGGACGATCACCTTGACGTCCGGCGGGCGCCGCGAGATCAGCGCGCGCAGCACGCCCAGGCCAGTGCCGTGGCGCAATTGCAAGTCCAGCACCATCGCGTCCCAGGGGGCCGCGGCGAGCATCCCGATCGCCGCCTGCTCGCTATCGGCCTGGCCGACAACCTCGATGCAGCCGGGCTCGGCGATCGACTCGGCGAGGCGTTCGCGGATCAGGGGCGAATCCTCGACCAGCAGCACGCGCAGCGGCGTATCGCCGGTCGCGCTCGCCTGCGCGCGCGCAGCCCCCGGCGCCGGCGCACCACCGTCGGTGGGAGCGATCCCCGTCGTCCGCACCGTGTGTTTCGCATCCCCCGGCTGCGCCGGCCCGGAACGCGAGCTCCCGTGCCTGCGATCCATCACTCGATCAATCCGTTCTTGATGGCGTAATACGTGAGGTCGGCGTTCGACTTCATCGCCATCTTCTCGAGGATCCGCGTTCGGTAGGTGCTGACGGTCTTCACCGACAGGTTCAGCTCGTCGGCGATCCTCGAGACCGCCGCTCCGGAAGCGAGCTTGCAGAAGATCTGGAACTCGCGCTGCGACAGCTCGGCGTGCAGCGGCCGGTCGGCGTCGCCCGAGACGCCGTCGGCGAGGATTTGGGCGAGCGCCGGGCTCACGTACTTGCGGCCCTGCACGACGGTGCGGATCGCGCCGACGAGCTGGGTCGATGCGGCTTCCTTGCTCACGTAGCCCGAGGCCCCGGCGCGCAGCAGGTTGACGGCGTACTGGTCCTCGCCGTACGCGGAGAGCATCAGCACGGGCAGGTCGGGTTTGACGTGACGCAGCAGGCGCAGCGTGTCGATGCCGTTCTTGTCGGGCATCGAGATGTCGAGCAGCACGACGTCGAATTCGCCGTTGCGGACTGCCGTCACCGTCTCCGATCCGCTCGCGGCCTCTCCCGCGACCTCCATGTCGGCCTGGTCGGCGATGAACTGGCGCAGTCCTGCCCGCACGATGGCGTGATCGTCCGCGATCAGTATCCGGATCATCGGGGTTCCGCTGACGCGAGAATCCCCGGATTCTAGCCTAGAGGGCCGCGAGTCCAGCATCGGGTTCCGCATGGTATGCAGCAAGGCGGTTGTAGAGAGTCTTGAGGCTGACCCCCAGCATCTCGGCCGCGCGTCGCTTGTTGCCGTGACATTGATCGAGCGTCGCGAAGATCGCCTGGCGCTCCATGTCGGCGAGCGACGTGCCGACAGGAATGCGCAAGCAGCGGCCGTCGGCCGGCGGTGGCGCGAGCCTGCCGACGTCGAGCTCGACCGTCTCGTCGGCGAGAATGAATCCGCGATGCACGGCATTCTTCAACTCGCGGACATTGCCAGGCCAATGGTAGCTGCGGATCGTCGCCAGCGCGGCGCGCGACATCCGCTTGGTCGCCCCGGCCTCGGCATTGAGCTCGTGCAGGAAATACCCGGCAAGCACCTCGGCGTCATCCCCGCGCGCCTGCAGCGGCGGCAACGCGATCGGGAACACCGCGAGGCGGTACATCAGGTCCTCGCGCAGGCACCCGTCACGCACTGCATCGCGCGCATCGCGATTCGACGCCGCCAGCACGCGTACGTCGGCGGCGAGCTCGACGTCGCCCCCGACCCGCGTGTAGCGCCCGCTCTCGAGCACCCGCAACAGGCGGGCCTGCATCTCGATGGGCATTTCGGTGATCTCGTCGAGGAACAGTGTCCCGCCTTCGGCCCTCTCGAAGCAGCCATGGTGCTGGCGATCCGCGCCGGTGAACGCGCCGCGCTCGTGACCGAAAAGCTCCGCCTCGATCAGATTCGCCGGAATCGCGCCGCAGTTGATCGCGACGAACGGACGCGTGGCGCGCAGGCCGCGCTCGTGGATCGTCCGCGCGACCAGCTCCTTGCCGCAACCCGACTCGCCGGTGATGAAGACGGTGGCTTCGGTCGGGGCAACCCGCTCGATCATCCGGTACACCTCTTGCATGGGTGTCGAACTGCCGTAGAGCCGCCCGAATCGCCCGAGTGGCGTCACCGACGCCGAGCGCGCCGCGACCGCGCAAGGCAGCGCGAAGACCGTCTCGGAATTCGCTGCATGGGTCGGGATTGCGTCGTCTGGCATGCGGAGCCTCGTGGCGGGTGTCTGGGGATTCCCCGATGCTAGGGAAAAGCCCACGCGCCCCGTATCGGCGTGCAGCCGATGCTCGTGTCGACGTTTGTCCTACACAGGACGATCTGGGCTACAGTACCTTCGAAATCAACCGCCGACTCGTGCAATGACCCCCTCCCCTCTGATTCCCCTGATCCTTTCCGGCGGCGCCGGAACCCGGCTATGGCCGCTGTCGCGCGAAGCCGCGCCCAAGCCGTTCATGCTGCTTCCCGACGGAGAGACGCTGCTCGCCAAGACGGCGGTCCGCGCCCTGGCCCTGCCGGACGTCGCCGCGCTGCTGACGGTGACCAATCGCGACTATTACTTCCGCACCAGGGACACCTACGCCGGCGTGCAGGCGTCGTCGGATGCGCCGGCGACCTACCTGCTCGAGCCCTTCGGCCGCAACACGGCACCGGCCATCGCATTGGCGGCGCTGTGCGCCAAGGCGCGCGGACTCGGCCAGGGCGTGCTGCTGGTGATGCCCTCGGACCACCTGATCCGCGACCAGCAGGCATTCGCCGCTGCAGTCGAGCGAGCGAAGACCCTGGCGGCGGGCGGATCGCTGGTCACGTTCGGCATCACGCCGACCCACCCCGAGACCGGCTTCGGCTACATCGAGTGCGGCGAGCCGATGGCAGCCGCGGAAGGCGCGCTGCCCGCCGCGTTCCGCGCCAGGCGCTTCGTCGAGAAGCCGCCCCAGGAGCGTGCGCGCGAATACCTCGCCGCCGGCCACTACCTCTGGAACTCGGGCATGTTCGCGTTCACCGCGGATGCGATCCTCGATGCGCTATCGCGGCATGCCCCGGGCGTCCTGGCCGCAGCGCGACCGGTCGCCCAGACACTGCCCCGGCTCGCCGACGGATCCATGCTCGAGATCGACGCGGCGCTGTTCGCGGCGGTCCCCGACATCTCGATCGATTACGCGGTCATGGAACGCGCCGCCGAGGCGGGCGAGGTCATCGTCGTGCGCGGTGCCTTCGAC
>DAHUXO010000139.1 GCA_027307095.1 Betaproteobacteria bacterium
ATAGGCGAGGTAGGTCGGGCGCGCCAGCGGGACGTACACCTTCCACAGCGTCTGCAGCGGCGAGCAGCCTTCGACCCGCGCGGCCTCGTCGAGCTCGCGCGGCACCGTCTTGAACGTCTGCCGCAACAGGAAGATGCCGAACGCACTGGCCATGTACGGGAGCCCGATCGACAGGATCGTGTCCTTGATGCCCAGCGCCGTCATCGTCCGGTAGTTCTCGACGATCAGCACGTCGGGCATCACCATCAGCTGCATCAGCACCAGCGCGAATGCGATGTTGCGCCCGGGAAAGTCGAAGCGCGCGAATGCGTAGGCGGCGAGCGTCACCAGCACGAGCTGGGCGGCGAGCACCATCGTGACCAGCGTTACCGTGTTGACGAAGTAGCGAGCGAACGGCGCAGCGTGCCAGGCCTTGACGAAGTTGGCGAGCGTCCACGGCGCGGCCAGCGTGAAATTCGTCGAATACTCGGACGGGTGGAACGCCGTCCAGAACGCGTAGAGCAGCGGCAGCACCCACAGGATGCCGAGCAGCCACGCTGCCGCGGTCTCGAGCGAGCGCAGGCCGACGCCCTGGGCACCCGGCCCCACGCCGGCTGCGGTCCGCGTCGTCATTGGTAATGCGTCCTGCGCTCGAGAAACGCGAACTGGAGCAGCGCCACGGTGGCGAGGATCGCAAGCAGCACCATCGTCAGCGCCGCGGCATACGACGAATCCCAGAAGCGGAATCCGACCTCGTAGATGTAGTAGAGCAGGAGCTCGGTCGCGTTGTCAGGTCCGCCGCGCGTCATCACGACGACGTGGTCGACCATCCGAAAGGCGTTGATCACCGCATTGATCAACACGAACAGCGTCGTCGGCATCAGCAGCGGGAAAGTCACGCGGCGGAAGAAGTATGCGCGGGAGGCGCCCTCGATCGCTGCCGCCTCGGCGAGCTGCGGCGCCATCGACTGCAGCGCCGCGAGGTAGAAAATCATGAAGAAGCCGGCTTCCTTCCAGATCGCGACGACCATCAGCGCGGGCAGCGCCGTCGACCGCGTGCCCAGCCAGTTGTGGCCGGCGAAGCCGAGCCAGCCCAGGAACTGCTCGAGCAGCCCGTATTGCGGCGTGTAGAAGAACAGCCAGATGTTCGCGACCGCGATCATCGGCAGGATCGTCGGCGTGAAATACGCGAGCCTCAGGATGCCGCGACCCGGGATCCGGTCGTTGACCCAGATCGCCATCAGCAGGGCCAGTGCGATCGACAGGGGAATCGTGCCGACCGCGTACCACAGGTTGTTCTTAAGTGCCTGCCAGAAGATCGGGTCCTCGACCATGTTCCGGTAATTGTCGAGGCCCACGAACACCGACGGGTGATCGGCCCGCGCCGTCGAATGGAAGCTGTGCCACAGGTTGGCGATCGCCGGGTAGTGCGTGAACAGCACGAGCAGCGACATCGCGGGCAGCAACAGCAGCCACGCGTAGATCCACTCGCGCGTTCGCGTCATGTCGGCAGAAAAATGGGATCAGAGCTGTTACGAATCGTCACGCCGCGCGCTCCGGTTCTACCAACCGATTCATTACGGCTCCGACCCCATCTTCGGGCTACTTGTAGCTGCGGAGCAGCCGGTCGGCGTCGCGCTGTGCGTCCTTCAGCGCCTGCGCCGGCGTCTTCGCACCGGTGAGCGCCGCCTGCAGCGCGTCGTTCAGCACCTTGGTCACGCGCTGGTTGTCGTGCGTGGACAGCTCGGCCTTGGCGTAGGGCAGCTGGTCACGTGCGACCGCGGCGGCCGGGAAGCCCGCGACGTATTTCTTCATCTCCGGCGTGTCCCAGGCGTCGGCGCGCACCGCGACGTAGCCGGTGTCGATGCCCCATTGCGCCGCGCGCTCGGGCTGGGTCACCCACTTGATGAACTTGAAGGCGGCTTCACGCTGGGCGGGCGTCGACTTCTTGAAGATGTAGAAATTGCCCCCGCCGGTCGGGCTGCCGCGCTGCTTCATCGCCGGCAGCATCGCGACGCCGAAATCGAACTTGGCGTTGGTGCGGACGTTGGTGAGGTTGCCCGTCGTCGTCCACATCATCGCGACCTTGCGTTCGAAGAAATCCTTCGGCGTCGTTCCCCAGTCGACGATGCCGGGCGGATGGACCTTGTACTTGTCGACGAGGTCGACCCAGTACTGCAGCGCGCCGACGACCTCGGGCTTGTCGTAATAGACCTCGGTTCCCGCCGCGTTCATCAGGTTGGCGCCGTTCTCGATCGCGAGGCCCTGGAACAGCCAGTACGGGAAGCCTGAGGACGGAATCTCCACGCCCCATTGCGTGACCTTGCCCGACGCATCGCGCTTGGTGAGCTTCTCCGCGTCGGCCGTCATCTCGGCCCAGGTCGCCGGCGGATGGTTCGGATCGAGCCCCGCCTCCTTGAACGCATCCTTGTTGTAGTAGAGAACGACCGTCGAGCGCTGGAACGGAATGCCCCAGGTCTTGCCGCCGGTCTGGCTGTTCTCCATGAACGCCGGATAGAAGCTCTTGAGCCACGCCTTGTCGTCGGCGGTCTTCACGAGATCGTCGAAAGGAACGATCGCGCCCTCGTCGATCAGCGTGTACATGTCGGTCGACAGCAGGATCGACGTGACCGGCGGATCGCCGCTCTTGGCGGCGGTCAGCGCCTTGGCGATCGATTCCTGGTAGCTGCCGGAATAGATCGGCTTCAGCTGGATGCCCGGATTCTCCTTCTCGAAGGCAGCCACGTAGCCGTCGATGATCTTGGGAATCGGACCGCCGACGGCGATCGGATAGTAGAACTGGACTTCGACCGGCCCCTGCGCAAGCGCGGCGCCGGCGAACATTGCGGCCGCGAATCCCAGCGCGCGGCCCAGCATGCGGAACAGCGATCTCATGGTTTCCTCCTCGACTGTGACGGTGAATCGGTGGTTGCGGTCGGCCGGCGTCAGGCAAGGAGCGTCGCGCCTTGCCGGCGGGCGGGCGCACTCCTGCGCAATCCTTCGGGATCGAAATAGTGCTGTGCTCCCGCGGGCCAGCGGATCCAGGTCGCGTCGCCGCGAGCGAACGGAACGCTGCCGGGCGTCTTGACCGCCAGAGTCTGCGCGCCGATCCGGCAGGCGACCAGCGAGTCGCCCCCCAGGTATTCGACGCTCTCGACCGCCGCGCGCACGCCGTCCCCCAACGCGAGCTGCATGTGCTCGGGGCGCACGCCAAGCATGCCCGCCGCGCAGCTTCCGTCCATGAGCACCGGCCCGTCGGTCCCGGCGATGACGGCGCCGCCCTGCGCGCTCTCGAGCCGCAGCAGGTTCATCGGCGGCGTGCCGATGAAGCGCGCGACGAAGGTGTTGGCGGGGTTCTCGTAGAGGTCGACCGGCGCGCCGTCCTGCTCGATGCGCCCGGCGCGCATCAGCACGACCCGGTCGGCCATCGACATCGCCTCGAGCTGGTCGTGCGTCACGTAGACCATCGTGATCCCGAGCTTGCGCTGCAGTGCGCGGATCTCGAGCCGCATCTCGGCGCGAAGCTGCGCATCGAGGTTCGACAGCGGCTCGTCCATCAGGCACACCGGCGCCTGCGCGATGATCGCGCGCCCGAGCGCCACGCGCTGCTGCTGGCCGCCGGAAAGCTGCGACGGCTTGCGTTGCAGGTAAGGCTTCAATCCGAGCAGGTCGGCGACGCGGCCGAGGCGGCTCGCGCACTCGTCCTTGCCGGTCCTGCGCACGCGCAGGCCGAACAGGATGTTCTCGGCGACCGTCAGGTGCGGGAACAGCGCGTAGCTCTGGAACACCATCGCGATCGAGCGCTTCGCCGGGGGCAGCCCGGT
>DAHUXO010000145.1 GCA_027307095.1 Betaproteobacteria bacterium
TCGCCCTCGGGGCGGCCCGTCGGGGTCACTGGGCTACCTTCGTGCTGCGCACTCCGGTATTCGCCCTCGGGGCGGCCCGTCGGGCTCATGCGATGCGCTCCTGCCAGGCCACGAGTCGACGCGCCACCATCCGCAGCAACAGGTCCATCACCAGCGCGATCAGGCCGATGCAGATGATCCCGACGTAGATGGTATCGAGCTGGAAGAACGAGGACGCGTTCTGGATCAGCGCCCCGAGCCCTTGCTGGGCCGCGAGCAGCTCGGCGGCAACCAGCGTGGCCCACGCGACCCCGAGCGATACGCGCAACGCGGTGAGCATGTGCGGAACGGTCAGCGGCACGATCACGCGCCGAAAGATCTCGCTATCCGTCGCGCCGAGGGTTTTCGCGACACGGACGTAAATGGGATTGATCTGCGCGATGCCTTCGTACATCACGATCACCCCGGCGAAGAACGACGCGTAGAACAGGATCACGATCTTCGCGAACTCGCCTATCCCGAAGTAGACGATGACGAGGGGAATCAGTGCAATCGGCGGCAGGGCCCGGAAGAAATTGATCAGCGGATCGACGAAGCCACGCACCTGCCGATACCAGCCGAGGACGAAGCCGACAGGCACCGCCAGCACGATGCCCATCGTCACGCCGAGGAATACCCGCTGCGTGGACATCCACATGTCCGTCGGCAGGCGTGCCTTGGTCAGCAGCCCCCAGAAGCGCACGGCGACCTGGCCCGGGGTCGGCACCAGGCCCGGCTTGATCAGCCCGGAAAACGCGATCGCGTACCAGAGCAGGATCACCAGCGCCCAGGGCGCCAGGATCGTTCCGATGCGGCGCAGGAAACTCATTGCGGGATTCGCGCTCGTTTCAGTCCGTGACGGGAACATGCATCGTTGCGGTCGTTCGTGCCCAAAGGTACTATGATTAGAACCTTTGGCACAATACCCGGATGCTCGCCCGACATCCCCTGTTTCGCGGCAGCCCGATGCCGCGCTACGTGCAACTGGCGGACCTTCTCCGGCAGCGGATCGCGCGCGGCGTCTGGCGCATCGGCGACCGGCTGCCGACGCTCGACGACCTCGTTCGAGAATTCGATGTCGCCCGGGTCACCGTGCGCCAGGGCGTCGAGTTGCTTGCGCGCGAGGGCCTGGTGGTCGCCCAGCAGGGGCGGGGAACGTTCGTCATCGCAGCCCCGGTGCGGGACCGCTGGCTCAAGCTCGAGACGAGCCTGCATGCGCTGGCGGACGTCTACCGCGACGACAAGCCCGAGCTCGTCCTGATCGAGGAAGCGGCAGCCGCGCCGACGCTCGAACCCGCCGATGGGCGACCGGCGCCGCGCTACCACTTCATGCGACGCGTGCATTCGCGCAACGGCGAGCCCTACTGCGTCATTTCGATCTACCTCGACGAGCGCGTGTTCCGCATGGCGCCGCGGCGGTTCCGGCGGGAAACGGTGGTCCCGGTCCTGCTCGAGCTGCCCAAGGTGAAGATCGCCTATGCGCATCAGACGCTCGCGATCAGCACCGCCGACGTCGAAGTCGCCGGCCACCTCGGGCTCCCCCTGAACGCTCCCGTTGCGGAAGTCCGGCGCGTCTGTCGCGATCCCGACGGAACCGTGCTCTACCTCGGCGAGGTGACGTACCGAGGCGACTACATCCACCTCGAGATGGACCTGAAGCCCTGAGCGGAGCCTGGTGCAGGCGGACCCCGGTGTCTAGAGGATCGCCAGCAGTCCCGTCAGGTCGCGCATGTCGTGATCCGGATGCACGCCAGGGTCGATCAGCCGGTCGTTGCTCCGGTTCGACCACGCGCACGCGAGCCCGGCCGACTTGGCGCCCAGAACGTCGCTGCCAGAACCAGCGACATGAAGGACCTCGTCACGCGCGAGTCCAAGCATGCGCATCGGCAGGGCATAGATCGCGGGATGCGGCTTGTAGAACCCTGCCCGATCGGAAGCGAAGACGTGGTCGAAGCCGACGCTCCACGACCCGACCAGCGCGCGAAGCATGTCTTCGTCCCCGTTCGAGAGGAGCCCGATCCGGTAGCCGCGGTGTCGCAGCGCCGCGAGGACCGCGAGCGCCTCCGGCCATGGCTCCAGCGAATCCCAGGCCGCCATCAGGCGCGCGAGATCGCCCCCCGAAAGCGTCCGCCCGGCTCCAGCCATCGTGTACTCGAGCGCCCGGAGGGTGATCAGGCGGAACGGGATCCGCTCGCCCTGGAGCGAGTTCGAGATCTGCGCATATTCGAGCTGCTTGGCGCGCCAACTGCGCAGCAGCGAGCGTGCGAGCGCCTGGTCGGCGCAGATTCCCGCCATTTGCGGCAACAGCCCGCTTTCGTAGTCGACCAGCGCCGCATAGACGTCGAAAGTGACGAGTGTTGGCGCACTCACGATCGAACGCAGGACCCTGGGATCGACCGGCCGCTAGGACGCGGCCGCCGCCACGCTTCGACGACGGCGCAGGCCGCGAATGGCGGGATACAGCAACGCCACAGCCGTCAGTGCCATGGCCGCGGCACTTACCGGTCGCGTAAAGAACACCGTCCAATCATTGTGGTAGCTGATCATCGTCGTCATGAGGGCGCCCTCGGCCACCGGCCCCAGTATGCAGCCGAGCACCATCGGCGCAATCGGAAATCGCCATCGTTCGAACAGATACCCGACCACGCCGAAGACCACGATCATCCACAAGTCGCTGACATCGTTGTGCTCCGAATACGCTCCGATCAGGCAGAACATCACGACGAACACCGAAACGATCGCTTCAGGCAGATAGAGTACCTTGATCAGCGGCCGAATCGCGAAGTAACCGAGCAAGCCCATGCCGATCACTCCGACGAAGACCGAAGCAAAAATGGTGTATACGAGCAGTGGCTGAGTCTGGAAGATTTGCGGTCCGGGCTGGATGCCATGCAGGAGGAATGCGCCCAGGATCACGGCCGTTGCCCCGCTGCCCGGAATGCCGAGCGTAAGCAGCGGCACCATGTGACCGCCCACCGACGCGGTCGACGCCACCTGCGGAGCCACGATACCCTCAGGAATTCCGCTCCCGAGCCGGTCGCGTCGCCTGCAGTATTGGCCCTCGATGCCATACGAGACGAACGACGCGATGGTTGCGCCTGCGCCGGGAACGATGCCGCAGAGAACGCCAACGAGGGACGAGCGCGCAAATGTCGCGCGAAGCTTCCAGGCTTCTGCCAGGCTCGGGATGCGTGTGGACACCTTGCCATCGCCCAGGAGCGGAGGAGACGCGAACCCCTGTTCCAGTCGCGCAAGGACCTCGCCAAGGCCGTACGCACCGACCATCACGGGCAGGTATCCGATTCCCCCGTTGAGCATGTCGGTGCCGTACGTGAACCGGGCGACTCCGTAGATCTGATCGACGCCAACCGCGGAGATGAGCATCCCCAGCAGGAGGCTGATGAACGCATTCCCGAGCGATCCGTTGTCGAGTGCGACCACGCTCGTGAAACCGAACAGGACGATCGCAAAGTACTCCGGAGCATCGAACGTCAACGCAACCTTGGCGAACGGCAAGGCGAGCGTGACCATGATCGTCGCCGTGATGAAACCGCCCGTGACTGCCGCAAAGAGCGTCCACCCCAATGCTTCCGCGGGCCTCCCGACATGCGCCATCGAGTACCCGTCCCAGAGCAGCGGAACATCCATTGGCTCGCCCGGAATGCGAAACAGGATCGAGGTTATGGCACCGCCGTAGGTACCCGACACGTACATCGCGGTCAGCAGAATGATCGAGGGCGTCACCGACATCCCGTAGGTAAATGGAAGTGCGAGGACGACGCCCATCACGAGCGTCAACCCCGGCAATACCGCCACGAGCATGCCGACCACCAGTCCTACGGCAAGCGCGGCCAGGTTGACCGGCGCCAGAACGTGAATGAATCCGGCCGCCAGGCTGTGCAGGATGTCGAACATGCAGATCCGGTTATGTGTCCATTCGGTGGCACATCAGCGGATGTGCATGATCGTCATCATGGCAAGCGAAATTGCGGAAAATGGCGGCCTCCCGATCGGCAGCGACAGGTAGACGACTTTCATGAAGACGAGCATAAGCACGAAGGCGCCACCGACGGCTACCGCCGCGATGACGGGCCAGCGTCGATAACGGCCGATGCGAATGAGAGTTCCGATATAGATGACACTGTCCAGATAGAATCCCAGCGTGGTCAGCAACGCTACGTACGCGATCGTCAGTCCGATACCCGCCACGAGCAGCAGCGGGTACCGCCCGGTAGTCGCTGCCTCGGGCTCCCCGACCACGCGCTGATCGTCCCCGCCGCCGCCCCCGGCGCGGGCACCGCCATCGCGCCGGCTCCACAGCACCGTTCCGATGCGTGCCAGGCAGGCGACGATCATCAGCGCCAGAATCGCGCGCGGCCACGTATCCGGGCCTGGGCGGTCGCCGGGCGCAGTGAACCCGAAATGCAAGCTGTTCCAGGTCAGCACACACGCGCCGGCGAGCACGAGCAGGTATGGCAACAGCGCGCGCGCCTTCGGCCTCATCCGAGGCGCCGGCACTTGGCCACGACGAATGTCGGCCAGCGCGTCATTTCTTCGCGGTGGCTCGCACGATCCTTTCCATGTTCTGGAGATCGCTGCGCATCACGGTCTCGGTGGCCTTCGTCGGAAGATAGCTGTCCGGGACCGCCACGGACTCCTTCAGGAACGCCTTGTACTGCGGAGTTGCAACCGCCTTTCGGATCGCCTCCGACAGCAGCGCCACCTTGGCGGGATCCGTACCGGCCTTGACCAGTATCGCCCGCCGCTGCGGCAGCGTGATGTCATAGCCGAGCTCCTTCGAAGTCGGTATCGCGGGGAACTCCGACAGTCGCTTCTTGCTGAAGAAGATGATCGGCCTCATCTGCTTGCTGTCCACGAACGACTTTATGTTCCCGGCAGGCGAGTACAGAAGATCGACGTGCCCGCCCAGCAGCACGGAGTAGCGCTCTCCAGGCTTGGCAAACGGAACGGCGTTGAGCTTCAGTCCCTTGCTTATCAGGAAATTGGTCGTGATCTCGTCGGGACTCCCGAAGCCGGAAATCGCGACCTTCAGCGGACGCACGCGAGCGGCCTGCTCGACTGCCTGCCAGTTCGCGAAGCGATCTCCTGCCACGTAGAACCCCGATGGCAGCTGTATCACGATGCCCAGAGGCACAAAATCCTTGACCGACCATTGCGGGCGGTTGGTCGCCAGGAGCGCGTAGGTATCCCACGCGAGTATGCAGATGGTATAGCCGTCCGCCGGCGAGGTCAGGAATTTCGTCATCCCGACGTTGCCCGTCGCGCCGGGCGTATTGATGATCGGGACCGATACATGAAGCTCGGGCTCCAGCAGCTTGCCCAGTTCCCTGGCCGTCTGATCGGATCCGCCGCCGGGTCCCCACGGAACGATGAAGTCGATGGGGCGCGACGGGTACTTGTCCTGGGCAAATGCAGGAAACGGCACGGCGATGAGCAACAACAGATACCAGCAACTCAGGAACCGGAAGGCTTTGAAGGGACGCATTGCTTCCTCCTCTCAATCGCTACAACGGTGTGAGAGCCTCGCGGGCGACTCTGAAGGCCACCTCTGGCGAGATCGCTGACAACAGACCAACTCCGTAGAGGACGTACTGCTCGTCGAGAAGAAGTGTCGGACGACGCGGCAGGACACCGTATGGATCGCACCCCTGGTCGAGTGCCCCTTCGAGGACGAAACGCGGGTTGCTGCCATGGGCGAGCACCCCACCTATGCCGACAACCGCATTGACGTTCGCCAGGTCCTTGCCTTCCTGTACCAGTACGACGCCCGCTGGCGTGTAGACCTCTCGCAGGGTGCCGGCATGTCGCTTTACCGCGATCTGCACTGCCGCGCGGCCGAACGCCTGGTCGATAGCTTCCTCCTGCGCATCTGCGGGTGTAGCGTCGGTGCGTTCCGCGACACGCGCTGCATATGCGACGACATCCTCGGCGGCAAGTGCGGGCGAATGACCCGCTCGCGCGACGAAGTCCAGAAGCTCCGCGCAACCGCAGCGCTCGATGATTGAAGGTGCATTGATCCGCATCCCGAGATCACCCTCGACGGTCCGCTTGAGCGCGAGCTCCGGCAGGCCGCGCAGGACGACACCGGGACGCGTCGGCGCCCCGCTCGCAATCGAATACACGTCGGTCGTCGCTCCCCCGACGTCGACTACGATGGTGTCTCCCAGCCCCGGCGACATATCGGTGCCTTCGGCAATGAGCCGCGCCGCCTGCAGCACGGCGCTCGGCGTCGGGATGATGTCGCTCAGAAGGTTCAGGTACTCGCATGCCCGGTCGATGCCCTTGGCGTGCGTGATGCGGTTGATGAAGAGGTCTCTGACGATGTCGTGCACCGGCTCCGCCTCGATGCGATCGATCTCAGGAAGGAGATTCTTCGTGGTTACCGCAGCCTTTCCAGACTCGCGCAGCGATCTGGCGCAATCGTCGACCACGCACTGGTTCCCTGCGACGATGATCGGTGCCGTCAATCTCGAGCCCGCGAGAACTCGCGCGTTGTGCAGGATGTTCTGCTCGTCCCCTCCGTCGGTTCCACCTGCCAGCAGGACGATGTCGGGCGCCGAGTTCTCCAATTCCGCCAGCTTCCGCTCGGTGAGCTTGTAGCCGTACGCGCCGACGACCCGGGCGCCCGCACCCAATGCCGCCCGCTGCGCAGCCTCGAGACTCAATACCGGGACCAATCCGATCACCGCGACACGGAGACCGCCTGCGGCGCTGCTGCACGCCACCGCCGGCACCTTCCCGATCTCCACGCCGGTTTGGGCGCGCAGCGCCGACAGCACGCGGCGCAATCCGAGTGTGATGTCGCTCGACACCGTGCTGGGCGTATACGCAACGCCGACGACACTCGCGGATTCACAGTCGAACAGAACCCCCTTGGTGTAGGTGCTGCCGAAGTCGATGGCAAGCAGCTGATTCAATTTCGATCCCGCCGCGCAGGAGGCTCAGTCGAGCCCCAGGTCCCGTTTCAGGTCGGCGATCGCGACGTCGGTCTTGGTCTGCGGCGGATACACACGGTCGAATCCCTGAGCACGGAAGATCTGCTCGGTCTGATCCCATGCCTCGGGGTCCGTCACCAGAATGCCGCCAAGGTATTTCTTGACGTGGCCGAGTCCCGCCTCCTCGCATTTCGCTCCGAAGTCACTGCAGTCGATGCGAGCCATGCCGTAGAGCGACGAAACGAGGATCGCGTCCGCCGCGCTTTCCCGCGCTGCATCGATGAACTCCTCCGCCGGCACGACGGCACCCAGGAAGACCACCTTGAAGCCGGCTTCCTCCAGGGCAATGCGCAGAACCGAGCTGCCGACGATATGTGCGTCGTGGCCGATCGTTCCCAGCACAACGACAGGCTGGCGCCGGCTCGACCGATCCATGGGTTGCGTGCGGTTGTCTCTGATCATAGTGTTCGCCTAGTACGAACGCTCCGCGACCTCGTCGCGAAGCGAACGGGATGCCCAAGTCGCCTCACGCACGATCCACCGTACGCCGGCCTGCGTGCCTTCCTTCGCCTCGCGTCTGGAGATGCATTCGCGGTGGTACTCGGCCACCTCGCGCGGTATCGGCGTCAGCCCGGGATCGAGGTAGCGCAGGGCGCCGTTCGCGTCGCGCACCACCTTGACCTTTCCTTTCAGGAATCGATACGGCGAGAACATCGTATCGATCACTCCTGTTTCAAAGCCTCGACAGGCGCCGACCGCGATGTCGCCATTCCCGAGCTCCATGATCTTCGCCACCACCGCCCGCACCTCGCACTCGATCATGGCGCGTTCGGTGGCCAGCTCCGGGCTCTCGGGCAGGCGCTGGCCGGCGACGAGGCGCACGACCTGGCCGCAGATCTCCATGGCCTCTCGAAAGCCCTCTCCGGTGGGCGTCGTCGTCGCCTCGTCCGGCGACTTGATGTACATGCCGGAGCACCCGGCCAGTGCGGATATCGTCGCGTTCAGCGCAAGCTGTCCGACCATCTGTCCGCGCTGCAGGGGCCAATCACCCAGGAAGAAATACGTCCACGAATGGATCTCGACGTCACCGAATCCCAGCTTGTCCAGATACTCCCGTGCGAGTGCCCGGAGCGCCTGGATCGCCGCGACGTCCTGCACGAGGTTCATGCCGATTCCGATGCTGAGATCGATGAACTTGACGCCTTGCGCAGCTGAAAGAAGCACCTCGAGGAGCGACACGGTGACCTTGAATCCAAGCGAATCCCACCCCGGCAGATTGGCCGACGCGCGACGGAGAATCGGGACGCCCTGCTCGGTGTAATGAGCCGCGAGCCTGTCGATGTACTGCTGGTTGTGGATATTGCGATCGACCGGAAAGTCCCGCGAATGCTGGATCAGCTCTTCGATGCTCTTTATCGTTCCCCACGTCCAGCCCGCCGCCAGTGCGATTTCCCACGGCAGCCGCGCGTCCTCGTCGTTGTTGTCGGTCCCGACCGCGGCGCGCGTGCATTCGTTGACCGCTCGGGCACCGCTCACGCCGTGAGCGGCGAGCGGGTACCCGTTCAGGTACGAGAAGCCATCGCGCCTGCTCCGTTCCACCGCATCCTGTGCCTTCGCGTACTCCGCCTTCCGTGTATAGGTGTCCGTCAGGACATACCAGCGATCGGGGCCGAGGTCCTCCGAGCACTGCATGTGGGCGATCGTCTGCTCGGTCAGCGCGTGGCCGACCTGGGGAACGAGCTGAATGCGCTGTTCCTGCTGCGCGCGCTTGTTCCTGAGCGAGGCGTACTTCCACCAAGGTTGCGCCTTGTGATATGCGACGCCCGCGGCAATGGCGTCGTCACCTTGCAATTCGCTTCCCGAAGGCCACAGTGACAGGACTTCCCGTCGCTGATGGAGGAAGTAATCCCAGTCCCATTGGGCCGTGCGCAGCGGGATCCCGGCTAGCATCGTCATCGGCTATGCCTCCGGATTCGGTTCGTCGACGCGCCTGGTGCTCGTGTTCGGGAATCCATTTCATCACACCTTGTAGTCGAAATTGGGCGCGCGCTTCTCCTTCAGCGACGCCAGCCCCTCGCGCACCTCGGGTCCGTTGAAAGTGAGCAATTCGAGCGCCGCCGAGTTGTCGAAGATCGGCCCTGCCATCCGCAGCCAGTTGTTCATCGCGTACTTGGTCCAGCGAATCGGGCGCTGCGCCCCGGTGGCCAGCCGCGTCGCCACCTCGAGGGTCTTCTCGTCCAGCGCCTCGTCGGGCACGCACAGGGACACGAGGCCGATGCGTTCCGCCTCCTCGCCCATGACCGGCTCGCAGGTGAGCACATGGTATTTGGCCTTGGCCATCCCGCACAGCAGCGGCCAGATCATTGCGGCGTGATCGCCGGCAGCGAGCCCGAGCCTCGTGTGGCCGTCGATCAGGCGCGCGCTGCGAGCCGCAATCGAGATGTCCGCCATCAGGGCCGCCGCGAGACCGGCTCCCACGGCGGGGCCCTGGATGGCCGAGACGATGGGCTTCGAGCAGTTGATGATGTTATAGCAGAGGTCGCGAAACTCTCGCAGCGCTTCGGTCTGCAGGTTGTAGTCGTGGGTCAGCCGCTCGACCATCCCGAAATCGCCCCCGGCGCAGAACGCCTTGCCGGCTCCGCGGATGATCGCGACGTTCGTATCGGGGTCGCGGTCCACGTCCAGCCAGACGCGGGTGAGCTCGCCGTGGGCTTCCCACGGCAGCGAGTTGAGCTTCTCGGGGCGATTGATGGTGATTCTCAGAACCCGCTCGTGAGGGCGGTCGAAGGCGAGATACTTGTAGGATCCAAAGTCGGCAGTCATGAGGCTTTCCGTCGATCGGGTTGGGAAACGTGCAGGGACCCCGCCGAAAGGGCGCCGGCGAGGCGCGTGGGGGAGGTCGCCGGCAGCTCGGCCACCAGCTCGACCACGCGTTTCGCGCCGGCTTCACCCAAGGCTGCGCGGGCGTTGTCCAGGAACTTTGCCTCGACCTGCTCGCGCGTGAGCGGGTTGTCCGGATGTCCCGCGTTGACGTCCATCCTTTCCACGATCGTGCGCCCGTCGACCAGCCGGGCCTCGACCCAGCCCGGGAACGTCCGCGGAAACGGTGTCTCCCCGGGCGCCGCGATTCGATAGCTCACTCGCGCGGCAAGTTCGAGGATGTCGGCGCGCTTCAGGTTGGGCGTTTCGAACGTACGGTGGCCTATCGACCCCTCGACGATCCTCGACGCCACCAGGAACGGCAGGCTGAACTTCGCCGCATAGGGCGAGGCCGGGCGCAGCTTTTCGCCCAACGGCTCGCAGATCAATGGCCGTTCGATCTCCGGGACGACGCATTCGATCGAAGCGATGTCGGACGCAGCGACACCCCGGGCGGCCAGCCCGCCGACGCAATCGATGAAAGCGTGCGCGAAATGACAGCACGGGTACGGCTTGATCGAGATCCTCGAAATCTCCCAGCGCGTGCCGAGGTCGGCAGCGAGCGCTGCGGGCTCGACCTGCTCCCGGATACCGTGCGTGCGCAGCAATCCGTCGCGCCCCTCGAAGACGCTCGCGGGACCGGTCATGCCGGACTGCGCCAGTGACGCGGCCAGCACGCCTGCATGCGCACTCCATCCCACGTGCAGGCTCTTCGCCGACGAGCTGTCCGACAGATACTCGTTGATGCCCGACGCCTGGCTTCCCGCAAGGCCGATCGCCTGTGCCGTCGCTGCCGGCGAGAGTCCCAGCAGGTGCGAAGCGGCCGCCACGGCACCGAAGATACCGGCGATCGAGGTCGTGTGGAATCCGCGCTGATGAAACGTTCCCTTGGCCGCGAGGCCGACGCGGGCGGCCACCTCCCAGCCGGCGACGAATGCCGCAATCAGGTCCTCGCCACTCGCATCGCGTCGCTGCCCGAGGGCCACGACGACCGGCGCGATGATCGCGCTGCCGTGGACGATCGAGTCCGTGTGCGTGTCATCGAAGTCCAGAACGTGCGCGGCGATGCCGTTCGCGAGCGCGGCATACCCGGCAGCCAGCCTGCGATCGGTGCCCCAGACCGGAATGCCGCCCGCGGCACCGTCGATGCTCGCCATCGCACGCAGCGAGCTCGCAGCGGTCGCGTGGCCCTGCCCGCGAATGGCGACGCCGAACGTGTCGAGCAGATGTCGCCGCGCGCACTCGACCGCGACCGTCGGCAGGTCGGCGAACGAGAGCGTCGCCGCGAACTGTCCGAGCCTCAGCGCTGCATTCGCCATCGCCGCACCCAGGCCGCGCTCAGCTGCCCGGCAACGCCTGCGCGCTCGGGAAGAAGAAATCCTTCCACGACGCCGGCTTGTGCTTGATGCGGCCGATCCGGTACATGAACTCGGCGACCGGATAGGTGTTGCTGGGCGCCAACCGAAACGCGATCTTGGGATTGTCGAGCATGGCCGTCAGGTCCGCGACCGACGTCTTCTCCCTGGTGACCCGCAGGTAGATCTCGGCCGCTTTCCGGTGGTCGCTCTTGATGAGGTCCATCGCGTCCCCCATCGCTTCCACGACGCTGCGCGTGACGACCGGGTTCTCGTCGACGAATTTCTGCGTCGCGTAGAGCAGGATCAGCGTGGCCGGGCCGCCATAGACGTCGTAGCTGTCGAGCACCTCGTGGATTCCGGGATGATGCAGTTCCATGTAGTCATAAGGCGCCGCACCGAAATGCGCGGTGATTGCGCCTTCGCTGGACATCAGCGCCGCCGCCGCGTCGGGATGGCGCATGGAAACCGTGAACTTGTCCAGTCGCTCGTACTGTGCATCCCCCCATTTCTTCGCCGCCGCCATCTGCAGCGTCACGGCCTGCATCGAAGTCTTCACCGCGGGAAGCGCGATCTTGTCCTTGGACGTGAAGTCGGCGATCGACTTCACGCCCGGATCGCGCGTGGTCAGCGTCATCGGCACGTCGCTGACCGCGGCCACCGCCTTGACGTCACCCCGCCCGCCTTGCGTCTTGTCCCACAGCACGATTAGCGGGCCTACGCCCCCAGCCGAGAAGTCGACGGCATGCGAGAGGATGGCGTCGTTCACGCTCGCGCCGCCCGACAGCTGCGCCCAGGTGACCTTCAGGCCCGGGATTCCGTTCGCCGCGGCGCGCTTCTCGACCAGCTTCTGGTCCTCCATGACGACCAGCGGCAGGTAGTGGATCCCGAACTGGCGGACAATCCGCACCTCGCCCACCTCGGATCGAGCCGGCAGGCTGACCATGACGCCGAGGACTACGGTGATGCAGGCCAGTAACACCCGGGCCGGGTTCGCGCGCTTCATCTGTCTCCTCCGATCGTTGAATTGGCTGCGGCTTGCGCGCCGTCTCGATGTGACTACGTCGTGCCGCGGAATTTCGGCTTCCGCTTCTCCCTGAACGCCTTGATGCCTTCGTCGCGCTCCCCGCTGGCGATCGACAGTGCGAACAGCTTGTTTTCGTAGTCGATGCCTGCCGCGAGATCCAGGTCGCAGCTACGCAGGACCGCATCGCGCGCGGCCATCAGGGAGACCGGGCCTTTTGCCTGCCATTTCCGGCAGATCGCGAACGCCGCGTCCATCAACTCCGCTTCGGGGCAGACGCGATTGACCAGACCGATGCGCCATGCCTCGGCTGCGTCGACCGGATCCCCAAGGGTCACCAGCTCCATTGCCCGTCCCAACCCGACCAGGCGCCCGAGCCGCTGCGTACCGCCGCTGCCCGGGATGATGCCGAGGTTGATTTCCGGCAGGCCGATCCTCGCCGTGTCGGCCGCGATCCGCAGCGTGCACGCCAGCGCGAGCTCCAGCCCCGCACCAAGGCAATGGCCATTGATCGCGGCAAGCGTCGGCAGCCGCATGGTCTCGAGCAGGCGCGGAAGCTCCCTGCGCAGCTGCGCCTGCGTCGACAGCTCGCCCACCACAGTGCGTTCGGCGACCTCGTCGAGGTTCGCGCCTGCGGAGAATGCCTTGTCGCCATCGCCGGTGATCACCACCGCGTCCGCGCTGCCGTTGCGCTCGAGCGTCCGCAGTGCCGCCACGCATTGCTCGCGCATCGGCAGGCTCATCGCATTGCGTCGTTCAGGATCGCTCAATCGGATGACGGCGATCCGGTCCTCGATGGACAGCCTGATTCGCGCGGTGCTTCGGTCGTCAGTCATGGGTAGCCTCGGTCAGGGCCGATTTGACGGTCTTGCCACCGGCGTTCTTCGGAATCGCGGTCACGAACTCGACGCTGCGCGGCTTCTTGAAGTCGGCGAGATGTGCCATGCAATGGCGCTGAGCTTCCTCGAGATCGAGCCTTGCGCCGCCGCGCAGCACCAGGTACGCCTTCACCGCCTGGCCCCATTTGGCATCGGGCACCCCGACCACCGCGGCGTCCAGCACCGCAGGGTGCAGCATCAGCACGTGCTCGATCTCCGCCGGATAGATGTTGACGCCTCCGCTGATCACGACGTCGGTCAACCGGCCGACGAGATGCAGAAACCCGTCCGCGTCGAGGAAGCCCAGGTCGCCGGTGCGGAACCAGCGTCCCCGGAAGGCCCTGGCCGTCTCTTCCGGGCGGTTTCGATACGCCGTCATCGCGGAGGGATTGATGCAGCAGACCTCACCCACGACGCCGGACGCACATGCAGCCCCGCTCTCGTCGGCGATCATCAGCTCGACATTGCGAAACGCCTGGCCGACCGACTCCGGCTTGCGCAGCTGGTCGGCCGGACGAAGCACCGTCATGCTGTTGGATTCGGTCGAGCCGTAGTAGTCGTAGAGCTGGCTCGTCACCTTCTCCAGCACTCGCCGCTTGGTCGCCACCGGCAACGGCGAACCGCAGGTGACCAGGCGCTTGAGGGTCGCGAGCGACGGCGGCCTTGCGGCTCGATCGATCTCGTCGACGATCATGGTCAGCATCGTAGGCACCGTCAGCGCCGAGGTCACCCGCTCGCTCTCCACGATCCGGAGGAACTCCCGGGCATCGAAATGGGGGAGGATGCGCACGGTCGCACCGGCATAGAGGTGCATCAGCGTGAACGTGAGCCCCGCCGAATGCACCTGCGGCATCGTGCCCAGATAGTGGTCGCCCTCGTCCAGCCCGTATTGAATGGTGGCGTTGAGCACCCACAGCATCCGCGCGCGATGCGTGGCTAGCGCACCCTTCGGCTCGCCGGTGGTCCCCGAGGTGAACATGAGGCTGAAGAAGTCGTTCTCCTCGACGACCGGCAGCGGCTGCGGCACCTGCTCGAGCACCGGCTGCAGCGCAATCGCGCCGTCAGTCGACGGCTGCTTTGCATCCGCGTGCACGACCAGCATGTCGTGGCCTGCGATCGACGCAGCGGCAGCGCGAAGCACCGGATCGAGGGCGCGCGTAGTCAGCACGACGCGCGGCTGCGCCTGTCGCAGCATCGCCGCCACCTCGAATGCCTTGTACCGGGGGTTGATCGGCGAGAAGATCGCTCCGGAACGCGCGACGGCGAGAACGACGACGACGTAGTCGATCGAGTTCGGAAGATAGGTGCAGACGACCTCGCCGCGTTGGAGGCCCTGGCGCAGCAGCGCCGAGGCCAGCGCGCCGGCCTGTCGATCGAGCTCGGCGTAGGTGAGGGAACGCTCGCCGTCGTGGAGCGCGCGCTTCGACGGCTCGATCCTTGCGAACTGCCGGGTCACCGCGCCGACCGTCAGCTCGGGCCCGATGGCGCAGCCGATCGATTGCATCTCGCTCACGCCACGTCCATCGTTGCCAGCAGACCCTTGAGCTTCTGCATGCCTTCGCGCAAAGGAATGCCGACGGGGCATACCACGCTGCAATTGCCGAGGGTGTGGCAGCGCAACGCCCCTGAATCGCGGGCGACATCGGCCAGCCGCGACATTCCGAGTGCGTCGCGCTCGTCGAGGCTCAGCATCAGCACGCGATTCATCGCGGCCGGTCCGAGGTATCCCTCCCGCGTCGCCGACCATTCGCATGCGGAGAAGCACGCCCCGCAGGTCAGGCACCCGTTCTGCCCTTCGATGAACGCCCGGTGCGGCTCCGCCGGCGGCATCGTGCGCAGCGTTTTTCGATCCGGCTCGCGCGGACGAATGGCGGCACCCGCCCGCTTCAGGGTGTCGAAGAACGGAGCCAAGTCGCACATCACGTCCCGCAGGACCGGCAATGCGCGCAATGGCGATACCCGGACGGTGGAGGTCCCGAGGTCGCCGATGGAAGTCTGGCACGCCAACGCCTCCCTGCCGTTCACGACGACCGCGCAGGAACCGCACATGCCGGCCCGGCACGAGTAGCGAAACCCCAGCGACGGATCCAGATGCTCGCGGACGTAGAGGAGCGCGTCGAGCACCCTGCTGGTCGGCGCTGGGACCGGAACCTCGAAGCGCGAAGGCTTGCCCGGCTCGGACCGGTCGACCTCCAGGGTGATGCGAGTGGCTAGCGATTCGGTCATGGACATGTCGAGATCAGATGAAAGCCACGAGGGCGGCAAGCCCGTAGACGACGGTCGCAGCGAATGCGATGAGTGTCACGCGCGTGATCCGGCCGCTCAATGCCGACCGACGCGCATAGTCCTGAAGCACACTGCGCAGACCGAGAAAAGCGTGCGCGCAAACCGCGACCAGCAGCAGCAGGTCGACCGTAAGCATCGCGCCGCCCTTCAGGCGCGCCGACACATCGGCGTAGCTCGCGGAATCGATGCCGAAGACGAACAGCTGGAGCACGACATGTGCGAGCACCAGGGGCAGCGTGACGATGGCCGTGTAGCGCTGCCAGCGCCAGAGGTTGAGGTCGTCGAGCATCTTCGCCATCTCTCTCGCTACCTTGCGACGACCAGCGCGACGGCGCCCAGCCAGACAGCCAGTGTCGTCGCGATGGTGGCTCCGGCAAGCGCCGTACCGCCGCTCCTCAGCCACCCGCGCTCCACGGCGATGATGCGGATGCCGTTCAGGCCGTGGAATACGACACAGCCGACGATCGCGAGCTCGACGGCCGCGAATCCAGGGCGCGCGAGGGTCGCCATGACGGAGGAGAACGCCCGGGGGCCCGCGATCATCGCAGTGGAAATGGTGAGGACGTGGGCGATCAGGTAGACCAGCAGCGCGATCCCCGTCACGCGATGGAGAACGAACAGCCAGCCATGGATCGAATAGATGCGCCTCATGGAGTCATATTTCGGTGCTGAAATTGGCCGATCCCGCCTTGGCCGCGGCATCCGGGATCACGGTGTCGCCTGCCAGGTCCTCGGGGCGCCGGCGCGTGAACTCCACCGGTCGGCGCAAGCACGTCATCGACCCGTCGGCGGTGCGCGAGACGTAGATGTTGTAGAGGCCCTGCGGGCTTGTCTCGGGAAAGTCCTCGCGATAGTGGCTTCCCCGGCTCTCCTCCCGGAGCAGCGCCGACGCCTGGATCATCCGCGCCACGATGACCAGGTTCTCGAGGTTGAGCCGCTCCTGGAAGCGCGCATTCCCCGCGCGATCGGATTCGACGCCTACGCCGTCGAGTTCGTCAGCGATGCGGTCCAGCTCGCGGGCGGCGGCGGCGAGCGAGTCGGCGCTGCGAATGATCCCGATCCGGTCCCAGGCCACCGAGCCCAGGTCGCGACGAAGCCGGAACGGATCGACCTTGCCATCGCGCACCTCCAGCCGCGATGCGATGCCCTCCGCGTCGGGGTCCGAGGGCGCAACAGCGGCATATCCAGCGACATGCCGGGCCATGGCGGCCCCCGCAATCCCTCCGAATACGATCGATTCGGCCACGCCGTTGCCTCCGAGGCGGTTCGCCCCGTGCACGCCACCCGCGTCCTCGCCCGCGGCGTAGAGGCCGGGGATGCTCGTGCGGCACTCGGTGTCGATGCGCATCCCGCCCATCTGGAAATGCGCCGTCGGGGTGACCTCGATCGGCTCCTGCGCCATGTCGCAGCCGATGGACAGGCACCGCTTGTACATTCCAGGCGAGGACTTCAGGAGGAACTCCTTGCCCAGGTGGCGCACATCGAGGAACACGCCGCCACGGGGCGTTCCGCGCCCCGCACGCACCTCCATGAAGCTGCTGCGCGCCACGCGGTCGCGCGTCGAGCGCTCCATTTTCGCGGCGTCGTAGCGCGCCATGAACCGCTCGCCGTTCGCGTTCAGCAGATGCCCGCCGGCGCCCCGGAGGCCTTCCTCGAGCACGACGCCGGTCATCACCGAGTTGCCGGCGATGAGACCCGTCGGATGGAATTGCATCATTTCCATGTCCACGAACTCGGCACCTGCGCGATAGCCGATGGCGAGTCCGTCGCCGCTCTTTTCCAGCGAAGCCGGCGTGATCCGATACAGAGGGGCGGCCCCGCCGGTGGCGACGAGCACGGCGCGCGCCGCCATTGCGGTCAGGGACCCGCGGTGGGCGTCGAGCAGGATCGCCCCGCAGACGCGCTCCCGATGCGCGTCGAACAGCAGATCGACGCCGCGAACCTCGTTCAGGACATCGATGTCGCGCACCAGCAGCTGCTCAGACAGCCGGCTCATCAGTTCGATGCCGGTCAGGTCGCCGCGGTGGACCGTCCGGTTGAACGACTGGCCGGCCAGCGCCCGCTGGTGGATGGTACCGTCCGCGTTGCGGTCGAAGTAGCAGCCGAACCGGTTCTCGAGCTCGATGATGCGGTCCGGAGCCTGCGTCACCAGCGTCCACGCCAGTTCCTGGTTGTTGACCAGGCCACCGCCCCGAAGCGTGTCGTCGTAGTGCTTGTCGAACGAGTCGTCCTGGTGCAGCACGACGTTGTAGCCGCCCTGGACCATGCGCGTGCAACCGCTTTTCCCGACGAGGCCCTTGCTGGCGACGACGATTCGGAGCGCGGGGTCGGCGTCGCGGGCCCGGATCGCAGCATAGAGCGCAGCGCCGCCGCCTCCCAGGATCAGGATGTCGCATGCGTCACGCTGCACGGGCATCGCTCCTCGAATTCAGCCGGGAATGGCCCAGCGCCGCCGATATGGCGCTCGCGGCGCGCAGCACCGACGGAATGGCACGCTCCACCACGGCGGGCTGCATCCTGAACGCGGGAATGGCGATGCCGCAGGCGGCAACCACCGCGCCCGTGTAATCGCGCACCGGGGCCGCCACGCCCCCCATTTCCGGATGGTTCTCGGCCAACGTCACCGCGTACCCGCGCATCCGCACCTCGGCGAGCTTCTCCCGTACCTTCTTCCGGTCGGTGATCGTTCGTGGCGTGCGCCGCTCCAACGGGTGCGCCAGCACGCGCTCCGCCACCTCCTCGTTGAATGCGAGGAGGCTGCGCCCGGTAGCGGTGCACCACGCCGGGTTCAACTGGCCGAGCCGCGTCTGGACCCTGATCGACTGCGGGCTCTCGACCTTCGCCACGTAGACGGTGCCGCCGGAGGGATCGAGCACCGCAAGGTGCACCGTCTCCCCTGCTTCGGCCATCAGGCCGTCGAGAACCGGAAGCGCATGCTTGACCAGATCGAGGTCACGCACCGCTTTCGAACCGATGCGCCAGGCCTTGAGCGTGAGTCCATAGCGGCCGCTGCCCGGGTCCTGGCGCGCGAAGCCGGTATTCACCAGCGTGGACAGCATCCGATGCACGGTGCCCTTGGGCCGCCCGGTCGCGGCGACCACCGCTCCGAGGGCCAGGGGTGTGTCGGCGTTGCCCAGCACCTCGAGAATCTCGAGCGTCGCCGCGGCCGAAGCAATGATCTGATTTCGGGTAAGCGCCATTGTCGTACCGCAATGCAGAACAAATCGATTTGTTTCATGAAACTACATGTGACATCTGCGCGTGTCAACATCCGTAGCACGCCATCCGGATTCGTCGATGATGGTTCTGCATCGCAGACCCCTCCCCCGAATCAACCGCCGCGCGATCCGCGGCGAAGCCAGGGGCCGGGGCGCGACAACGCGTGTGCCGTGTGTGCAGCCGCGGGGACCACGCAGCCGCACTCGCCGCGCCTTGCCAGAACGACGACCTGGCGTCACCATCGCCCGTCCCGGCGCTCCTTCGACTCGTGACGATGGATGGCAACAAGCGATTTCATTGATCTGCGGCAGGTCGCGTACTTCGTGCGGGTCGCGGAGATCGGAAGCTTCACGCGGGCCGCGGGTACGCTGAGCGTCGCGCAATCCGCGCTCAGCCGCGGCGTTTGCCTGCTCGAGCGCCAGCTCGGCACCCGCCTGCTGCATCGCACCGGCCGCGGCGTGGTCCTGACCGAGGAGGGACAGCTCGCGCTCGGCGCGATGAAAACCCTGCTCGCCGGCGCCGAGCAGCTCAAGGCGGACGTTGCCGCGAACCGCGAAGAAGTCGCGGGGACGGTCAGCCTGGGAATGCTCACGAGCCTGACATCGGTCCTGCTTACCCCGTTGCTGCGCGCAGTCCACGACCGTTTCCCGCGGATCCGGATGAGCGTGCGCGAAGGCCTGACCCATCACGTCGAGGAGTGGCTCGCCGCGGGAACGGTCGACCTCGCCGTGCTCTACGGCAGTCGGCCGATCTCGCAAATTACCGACCAGCTCCTCCTCGAGGCCGACCTTTACCTGATCGGAGCGCCGGGCGAGCGCACGACCAAGCACAAGAGCGTGCGCCTGGCCGAGCTCGCCCACCTGCCCCTGCTGCTGCCCGCCGCGCCCAACCGCCATCGCGCCGTCATCGAGAAGGCGTTCATCGAGCACCGGGTGCCCCTCAACGTCGCATTCGAGCTGGACTCGGTACAGACCATGAAAGATCTCGCGGCGACGGGACGCAATTTGACGATCCTGCCCCTGCACGCCGCGTACCGCGAGGTCTCGGCCGGCTACCTGCAAGCCGCCCGCATCGTCGACCCATCGATCAGCCGGACCGTGCTGCTCACCCATACCACGCAGAGGCAGCGCAACCGGCCGTGCCGCGAGGTCGAGCGACTGATCTTCGAAACCGTGGAGTCGATGATCAAGACTGGGCAACTCCCAGCTCGCCGCTGAGGCGCGACGTCAGCTCCCCGGGACAGCCTCGCTTTCCGACAGCAAGGCGTTGTGCTCCCCGAGGCGCGGCCACGTGGCCGTGCCCCGCGTCGCTCGGACGGGATCGCCGAGCGGCAGCGGCAGCGCGCACATGCCCGCGCCGTCACGCTCCACCCTCGCATCGAAAACCCCGCGCGACCGGAAATGCGGCGAATCCGTCGCCTCCTGCAGCGTGCGAACGATCGAGCACGGAAGCTGCAGGCTCGAGAACAGCGACATCCAGTGCTCGGCCGGCTGCCCCGCGATGATCCTGGCGATCTCGCGCCTGGTGTCGTCCCGATCCTTCCTGCCATCGCGATATTCTCCGGACAATCCGATTGCGTCACAGAACTCCGTCCAGAACCTGTCTTCCAGCGGCGAACATGCGATGAAGCGGTCGTCCGAGGCGCGATAGACCTGATAGCGCGGCGAGCCTCCGGTGAGCCGTTCGTCGCCCGGACGTGGCCACTGCCCGGTCGCCCAGCCCTGCGCGAGGGCCCAGGGCATCAGCGCGAACAGGTTGTCGCACATCGCGACGTCGAGCTTGCATCCGGCGCCGCTGCGATCGCGAAGCCGCAGCGCGAGGACAATGTTCATCACCGCAGGGTACGACCCGCCTGCCACATCGGCGGCGAGTCCGGGCGGAATCACCGGCGCGCCGCCGGCACCCGCGGTCAGTGCGAGCAGGCCGGATTCGGCGAGATAGTTGAGGTCGTGGCCCGGGGCGTCGGACAGAGGTCCGACACTGCCATAGCTGCTGATCGCGCAGTAGATCAGCCCTGGATTGAGTTCCCTTACGCTCTCGTAGCCCAGGCCCAGCCGATCCATCACTCCCGGCCGGAACTGCTCGATCAGCACGTCGGCCGACGCGATCAGCGGGACGAGCCGCCTCAACGCACCCGGCGCTTTCAGGTCGATCGCTACACTGCGCTTGCCCCGGTTCAGCAGCGCGAATACCGCGCCGTCGCCACCGAACCTCGGCTCCTGCGCGCGCGCTTCGTCGCCGCCATCCGGTCGCTCGATCTTGATGACGTCGGCCCCGGCGTCGGCCAGGATCAACGACGCGAGCGGACCTGGGAGGCGCGTGCTGAAGTCGAGTACGCGAACGCCGGCCAGCGGACCCCTGGCCGCCGAACCATCCCTCTGGGGATCACCAGCGGGCGCGCTCGCGCCGGGTTCAGATGGCACTGCTCTCCCGCAGGCGCTGCAGCTCCTCGGCGGTGACGCCCAGCAGCTCGCCGTAGACGCGCTGATTGTGCTGCCCGAGCGCCGGTCCCGCATTCCGGACCTTCCCCGGCGTGCGCGAGAACTTCGGAACCACGCCCTGCATCCGCAGCGGCCCGAGCTCGTGGTCGGGAACGGTTACGATCGCTTCGCGCTCACGCACCTGCGGATCCTCGAAGACGTCCGCGATGGTGTTGACGGGACTGAAGCCGACGTCGTTGGCATCGAGCAATGCGCGCAACTCCCCGATCGACCGCTTCCCAACCTCGGCGCCGATGATCGCATCGAGCACCCCGCGATTCACGAGGCGCTGCGGGTTCGACGCGAAGCGCGCATCGTCGATCAGGTCGCTGCGTCCGAATGCTCGGCACAGCCGCTCGTAGATGCTCTGCGTCGACGCGGCGATCGATGCCCAGTGTCCGTCCCGCGTGCGATACACGTTGCCGGGGGCGGCGTATTGGCTGAGGTTGCCTGAGCGTCCACGCACGATCCCGAGCTGGTCGTACTCGATCGGCAGGAAATCGAGAACCCGAAGCATCGACTCGAACAGCGAGCAGTCGATCTCCTGCCCTGGTGCATCGGGATGCTCGCGTCGATGGTGCAGCGCGGCCAGGATGCCGAGCGCACCGAACAATCCGGCGACCGCGTCGGCGATCGGGAAGCCCAGGTGCAGCGGAGGACGATCGGGTTCTCCGCAAAGATTCGTGAATCCCGACATCGCCTCGAAGACGCGGGCGAACCCCGGCTTGTTGCGATACGGTCCGGTTTGGCCGAAGCCG
>DAHUXO010000046.1 GCA_027307095.1 Betaproteobacteria bacterium
TTCAGCGCGCCGGAAGCTCCGCGCTCGCGAGATCGCGGGCGAGCTCCGCCACGATGTCGCCGAAAGCGACATTGAGCGCGTCGGCGTACGCGCCCGGCGATGCGTCGCGCATCGCGACGCGCCGATGGTATTCGCGCGTCCACACTGGCGTCTGCGCAACGCCGCCCGAGGGCGTCAGGTAGTAGGTGACCGCGCTCTCGGCCCAGGCTTTCGCAGGATCCCGCGCGTCGGCGTACAGCGCCGATGCGAAGCCGTCGAGGCGCCAGTCGGCGTCGGCGCTGGCACCTGGACCCGCGACGCGCTCGAACACCCTGGCGCGATCGAGTGCGCGCGCCGTCTGCTCTGTCAGCATCGCTTCGGGCGAGACCAGGAACTCGACGTAATAGTCGGTCTGGAAACTGAGATCGCCGGTCCGGTAGACGAATGCCTTGCCGCGAAACGGCGCCGCGACCCGGACGATCCCCACGCGCAGCGCGCCGGGTCGCGCCTGGGCCGCGGCCGGCGGCGACACCGGCTCGAGCAGGAACGTCTGGCGCACCGGCGCCGGTCGCGTCAGCGCCGAACAGCCGGCGAGCGCGATGACCAGCAGCGCGACGGCGGCCAGCGCGACACCGCGACTGATCGGCACGGGGCGCCGGATGATCGTAGCAGCGCGGCCGCAGGGCACCGGTGTACCGCCAGCGGCGACTTCGCGGATCGGCAGGAAGCTCATCGTGGAAGCTCCGGGGACGGTGACGACGGCGCCGCGCCGAACGGAAGGGTCGGCGGCGGCGCGCCGAACAGCAGGTTCGACGGATAGCGCTTGGCGTCCTCGGTCAGGTCGCGCAGGTTGTCGGTGATCTGGCGGAGGTTCTCGAACGTCGCGCCGAGATCGGCCTCGCCGCCGCCGAAGATGCGGTCGAGACGGCCGAGCGTGCGCTCCATGTGCGCGACCGACTGGGCGAGCTTCGGGTCACCGACCAGCGCGCGCACGCTGGCCAGCGTCGCCGAGGTGTCCTGCGGCAGCTTGCGCAGCGCATCGCTGTCGAGGAACGCCCTGAGCTCGGCGTTGGTCTGCCGCAGCTCGGTGATCAGCCCGACCGCCTCGTCGGAGATCTTCCGGCTGGCGATGCCGTCGAGCGTCGTGTCGAGCCTGGTGAGCGTGCGGTCGGCGTGCTTCGACAGCTCGGCGGTGTCGACGCCCGCGATGCGGTCGTTGGCGGTAACGAGGACCTTGTTCAGGTTCGCGACCGTTCCCTCGATGTCGAGCCGGTGCAGGCGATCGATGATCTCGGTCGCGGCGCTGACGAAGGTCTGGACCGTCGAAGGCGTGCTGGGGATGTAGATGTCCTGTGGCGTCCAGTCGATCGGCAGCACCGGGGCCGGCAGCGTGTCGACGTAGTCGAGCTCGAGGTAGTTGGTGCCGGTGATGCCCTGCGGGGCCAGGTGGATGCGCAAGCCCCGGGCGACCTCGAGCGCCGTCGACTCGGGGCTGGCGATGTCGTTCGCCACCTTGCCGCCGACGAGCCGCGGTTCGATCTGGGCCTCGACCATCACATAGCGCTTGCGCTGGCTCATCGGCTTGTCCTGCTCGTACCTGACGTAGGTGAAGCTGATGCTCGTCACCTCGCCGATGACCACACCGCGGTATTTCATCTTCGATCCGATATCGAGCCCCTGCACCGACTCGTTGAAGTAGGTCTCGATCGTCGTGCGCGACTTGAACCAGGCACCCGTGCCGACGATCAGCAGCACCGCGACACCCGCCGCGACCGCGCCGATCACGAACAGTCCCAGCTTGAAATAGTTGGCCCTCTGGCTCATCGGTCCGCCCTACGCAGGTTGCGCCTCGGGTTCGCGCCGGAAGAACTGCCGCACCCAGGGATTATCGCTCTCGTCGCGCAGCCGCCGCGGGTCGCCTTCGGCGACGATGCCGCGCGTGCGCCGGTCGACCATGATCACGCGGTCGGCGATGGCGAAGATGCTGGGCAGCTCGTGCGTGACGATGATGAAAGTGACGCCGAGGCTCCGGGCAAGGCGCTTGATCAGCGCGTCGAGCTCCGCGGAGGTGATCGGATCGAGCCCTGCGGACGGTTCGTCCAGGAACAGGATTTTCGGGTCGAGCGCCATCGCGCGGGCGATCGCCGCCCGCTTCTGCATGCCGCCGGAGACCTCGGCGGGAAGATGCCCGGTGAACTGCGCGAGGCCGACGAGCTCGAGCTTCATCCGCGCGATCAGCACGATCTCGTCGCTGTCGAGGTCGGTGTACTCCTCGAGCGGCAATCTGACGTTCTCGGCCAGGGTCATCGATCCGAACAGCGCGCCCGACTGGTACATGACGCCGATCTTGCGCAGGATTTCTCGGCGCGCGTCGCCCTCCGCGACGACGATGTCAGCGCCGTCGATGACGACGCTTCCGGAGCTCGGCTCGTCGAGGCCGATCATGTGCTTGAGCAGCGTGCTCTTGCCGCTGCCCGAGCCGCCGAGGATGACGAAGATCTGGCCGCGGCGCACGTCGAAGCTGACGTGCTCGAGGATGACGACGTCGTCGTAGCCCGCCGTCAGGTCCCTGACCTTGATGATCGGTTCGTCGTCCCCGGCCATGGCGCCGTTCAGATGTCCAGGAAGAAATAGATGACGGCGAAGATGCCGTCGACGATGACCAGCATGATGATGCCCGAGACGACGGCGCGTGTCGCGGCGTCGCCGACGGACGAGGCACCCGCCCGGGTCTGCAGGCCCCGCAGGCAGCCGATACCCGCGATCAGAAGCGCGAAGACGAACGACTTGGCGAACCCCGCCATGAAATCGGAGAACGTCACGATGCTGTCGACCTCGTGGACGAAGGTGACGAACGGGATCGAAAACGTCCGCAGCGTCAGTGCCCCGCCCAGCAGCCCGATCAGATCGGCGCACAGCGTCAGCAGCGGCGTCATCAGCAGCGCCGCGATGACCCGGGGGGTGACGAGGAAACGGACGGGATCGAGCCCCATCGTCGTCAGCGCGTCGACCTCCTGGTTGACCTTCATCGTTCCGATCTCGGCGGCGAACGCCGCTCCGGATCGACCGGCGAGAAGGATCGCGGTCATCAGGCCGCCCAGCTCGCGCAGCATCGATATGCCGATCAGGTCGGCGACGAAGATCTCGGCACCGAAGCGTCGCATGGGGATCGCCGACTCGAACGCGAGGATCACGCCCAGCAGGAACGAGATCAGCGCGACGATCGGCAGCGCGTCGGCACCGACGCGCTCGCATATCGCCCACACGTCCTTCCAGCGGACCGTCGACGGGTGCCGCACGGCGTAGGCCAGCGCGGCCGCCGTCTCGCCGATGAACGCGATCTGGTCGCGGATGTCCTGTCCGACACCCGCCGCGATGACACCGACCTCCTCGATCGCGGAACGCCGCGGAGCCGGAGGATCGAGGTCGTGCGCGAGGCGCTCGGGGTCGAACTGGTGCAGCAGTGCCTCGAATGCCGGCTTGAGGTTCTCGACCTGGAGTCTGCCGGGCCCGGCCTGCTGCATCAGGTTGACCAGCATCGCAACCCCTGCGCCGTCGCAATAGTCGACGTTCGATGCATCGACGACGACGCGCCGGCCGGTCGCTTCGGCAATCGCCTTCCGGCCGTCGGTCCACACGCCGCGGATCGTCGATGCATCGAGGCGTCCCGACAGCGCGAGCACGCGGCGTCCATCCGCAGCCTCCGAGATCGCGAGCGCAGCCATCGGGCGGCCTAGCTCGCCTGCGCCCGCATCGCGCGAGCGGGCGCGAGCGACGGCGTCGCCGTTGCCGCTGCCGGCGAGAATGCGCATGCGGGCGATGCATGGCCTGATCGCATGCGGAAAAGCTTAGCACGCACGGTACCCGCGGACCGCTCGTCCTCCGTCGGCGCTCGGCGAGACGCTGTGCTATCGTGGCGCGAAGTCATCGCCCCCGGGGCCTCTAGGAGCATGAGCGAGCCTGTCCGCTTCCTGCTGAACGGCCAACGCATCGACGTCGGGGGCCTCTCACCGCTAACCACCCTGCTGGAATACCTGCGCGAAGTCCGCCGCCTGACGGGCACCAAGGAGGGCTGTGCGGAAGGCGATTGCGGCGCCGGCACCGTCGTGCTGGCGGAACCCGCCGGCGACCGGCTCGCGTGGAAGCCGGTCAACGCCTGCATACGGTTGCTGCGATCGGCCGACTGCAAGGCGGCGTTCACCGTCGAAAGTCTTGCCGGGGACGACGGCATCCCACATCCGCTGCAGCGCGCGCTCGTCGCGTCCCATGCGTCGCAATGCGGGTTCTGCACGCCGGGTTTCGCGATGAGCCTGTTCGGCCTGTACAAGAACGCGCAGCGCCCGGACCGTCACGCCATCGAAGTAGCGCTCTCCGGGAACCTGTGCCGCTGCGCCGGCTACCGTCCGATCGTCGAGGTGGCGCTGTCGCGCCACGACTGGCGCTACCTCGGCCTGATCGGCTCGAAATCCAAGCGCGCGCAGTTCGAGCGGCGCCTCGCCGCGCGCGGCTTCGGAAGCGAAGCGATGGCGCGAATCCATTGCCCGATCGGCACCGCGGGCGTCGCGATACGCGGCAAGCACCCCGGCTCGATCGCGATCGCCGCCGAGATACCGGCGGTGCGCGAAACCGCGGCGCGGCTGTCGACCCCCCATCTCGGCGTCACCGCCTCGCGCGGGCGGCGGCATTGAGCGCCGCAGCGATCCCGCCCGAAGTCCGGATGCGGCCGCGGCTCGCGCTGCGCGGCATCACCAAGGCCTACCCCGGCGTCGTCGCCAACGACCGCATCGACCTCGATGTCCTGCCCGGCGAGATCCACGCCGTGCTGGGCGAGAACGGCGCCGGCAAATCGACGCTGATGAAGATCATCTACGGCGTCGTCAAGCCCGATGCGGGAACGATGCAATGGGAAGGACAGGCGGTCCGGATCGCGAGTCCCGCGCAGGCGCGCAGGCTCGGGCTCGGCATGGTCTTCCAGCACTTCTCGCTGTTCGAGACCCTGACAGTCGCCGAGAACATCGCGCTCGCGCTCGATGCCGCCGAGGCGGGGTCCGGCCTTCCCGCGAAGATCCGCGACGTTTCCAGGCGCTACGGCCTGACGCTGGATCCAGCGCGCCTGGTGCACGCGATGTCGGTCGGCGAGCGACAGCGGGTCGAGATCGTGCGCTGCCTGCTGCAGGCGCCGCGCGTGCTGATCATGGACGAACCGACGTCGGTGCTGACACCGCAGGCGGTCCTCCGACTTTTCGACACGCTGCGCCGGCTCGCCGACGAAGGCTGCAGCATCCTCTACATCAGCCACAAGCTCGACGAGATCCGGGCGCTGTGCCATCGCGCAACGGTGCTTCGCGCAGGCAGGGTGACCGGCGAGTGCGATCCGCGCCGCGAGACCGCCGCTGCCCTCGCCCGGATGATGATCGGCGCCGAGTTGCCGCACCCGCGCCATCGTCCCCCGGTTGCCGGTGCGCCTGCGCTGGTGGTCGACGGACTGGATCTGCGCCCGGACGATCCGTTCGGGACGACGCTGCGGTCGGTCTCGCTGACCCTGCGCGCCGGCGAGATCGTGGGCATCGCAGGCGTCTCGGGCAACGGACAGCGGGAATTGCTCGCGGCGCTGTCCGGCGAACGCCGGGTCGCGCGACGCAATGCGGTCGTGCTTTGCGGCACGGCTGCCGGGCGTCTGGGAGCGGCGCAGCGCCGGTCGCTGGGACTCGCATTCGTGCCCGAGGAGCGCCTGGGACGTGGCGCGGTGCCCGAGATGTCGCTCGCTGACAATGCGCTGCTGACCGCGCGCCACCGCGGCCTCGTCTCGCACGGGCTGATCCGCGCCGACGCCGCACGATCGCGGGCGGCCGAGATCATCGCGTCGTGGAACGTCAAGACGGCCGGGCCCGAGGCCGCGGCGCGCAGCCTCTCGGGGGGGAACCTCCAGAAGTTCATCGTCGGCCGGGAGATCCTGCAGGGACCGAGGGTCCTGATCGCGGCACAGCCGACCTGGGGTGTCGACGTCGGCGCGAGCGCGCAGATCCGGCAGGCGCTGATCGACCTGCGCGATGCCGGTGTCGCGGTGCTGGTGGTCTCCGAGGAACTCGAGGAGCTCATCGAGACCTGCGACCGGCTCGCAGTCATCGCGCAAGGGCGGCTCTCGCCGGCGCGCCCCGTCGCGGAAACCAATGCCGAGGAGATCGGACTGCTGATGGCGGGATCCGCGGCAACCCCCGAGCGGACCGCGGCCGCCCGCCGCCCATGAGAATCGCGCTCGAAGCGCGCCGCGAAGCTTCGCGCGCGGCGATCTTGCTGGCGCCGCTGCTGGCGACGCTGGCAACGCTCGTCGCCGGCTTCGTCGTGTTCGAGGCGCTCGGTAAGGATCCGGTCGCCGCATTCCACGCGTTCTTCATCCGGCCGCTCGCGACGCGCTACGGCGTCGGAGAGCTGCTGCTCAAGGCGAGCCCGCTGATGCTGATCGCGACGGGACTCGCGGTCGGGTATCGCGCGAACGTATGGAACATCGGCGCCGAGGGCCAATTGACGCTGGGCGCGATCGCCGGAGGCGGCCTGGCGCTCGCCGCGGGCGATGCCCAGGTCCCGTCGGCGCTGCTGCTCCCCGCGATGATCGTCGCAGGCGCCCTGTGCGGCATGGCCTGGGCCGCGATCCCCGCGTGGCTGCGCACTCGCTTCAACGCCAACGAGATCCTGACGTCGCTGATGCTCGTCTACGTCGCGAACCTGTTCCTGTCGTGGCTGATCCACGGTCCCTGGCGCGATCCCGACGGCTACAACTTCCCGCAATCGAAGCTGTTCACCGATGCGGCGCTGCTTCCGAACCTCGTGTCCGGCACGCGATTGAACGCGGGCCTCCTTATCGCACTGGCGGTGGTCGCGATCGAGTGGCTGTTCATCCGCAGGAGCGTCTGGGGATTCGAGATGCGCGTCGCGGGACTGGCGCCTGCCGCGGCGGCGTATGCGGGCATTTCGTCGAAACGCAACGTCTGGCTCGGCATGCTCGCCGGCGGCGCCTGCGCGGGCATCGCCGGGGTCAACGAAGCCGCCGGGCCGATCGGGCAGCTGCTGCCAACGATGTCCCCCGGCTACGGCTTCGCCGCGATCATCGTCGCATTCGTCGGGCGACTGCACCCGGTGGGAATCGTGTTCGCGAGCCTGCTGATGTCGCTGCTCTACCTCGGCGGCGAATCCGCGCAGGTGAACCTCGCACTGCCGTCGGCGGTCACCGGCCTCTTCCAGGGCACGCTGCTGTTCTTCCTGCTCGCGGCCGACGTGCTCGTCAACTACCGGCTGCGCGCCGTTCGCGCGCGGCCGGCGGCGCGCTGATCCGGGCGTCGGCGGCGTCGACATGGACACCTGCGCGCAACTCGTGATCCTGACGCTGGCAGCGGGCACGCCGCTGGTCTTCGCTGCACTTGGGGAGCTCGTCGTCGAGAAGGCGGGCGTGCTCAATCTCGGCGTCGAGGGGATGATGCTGACCGGCGCGGTCGCATCCTTCATCGTCACCGCCGACACGCATTCGCCGTGGCTGGGCGTCGGCGCCGGCGCGCTGGCCGGCGCGGCACTGTCGCTGGTTTTCGCGGTGATCGCCTTGACGCTGCTCGCCAACCAGGTCGCGACCGGACTCGCGCTGTCGCTGTTCGGCGTAGGCTTGTCGGCCTTCGTCGGGCGCGGTTACATCAGCGTCGTCATCGAGGGCATCAAGCCGCTGTCGATCCCGGGCCTCTCCGATGCCGCCATCGTCGGGAGGCTGCTGTTCGGCCACAACCCGATGGTCTACCTCTCGCTCGCGTTGTTCGTCGCGGTCCAATGGTTTCTCCACCGCACGCGGACCGGGCTGGTGCTGCGCGCGGTCGGCGAGTCGCCCGCGTCCGCGCATGCGATCGGCCATCGCGTAATCGCGCTGCGCTACGCCGCGGTGCTGTTCGGCGGCGCCTGCGCGGGCCTGGGCGGCGCATACATGGCGGTCGCGTACACGCCGTCGTGGGCCGAGGGGATGACCGCAGGCCGCGGCTGGATCGCGCTCGCGCTGCTCGTCTTCGCCACCTGGAAGCCATGGCGGGTTCTGGCCGGCGCCTACCTGTTCGGCGGCGTCACGCTCGCCCAGTTCCAGGCGCAGGCGGCGGGCGTGGCGATTCCCTCGCAGCTGCTCGCGATGCTGCCCTATGTCGCGACCATCGTCGTGCTCGCGATCATCTCGCGGGATGCGACGACGATCCGGCTGAATGCGCCCGCGTCGTTGGGAAGGCCTTTCCACCCCGAGTGACGCGCCCTCACCGCAAACCTCTCCCAACAAGCGAGGAGACGAGCGAGAGCGAGGCCGGTGAGGAGACTAGGGGCTGGCGTAAAATGCGCCGATCCCATCCCCGCCCATCGAGGAGACCACGATGTCCCGCACGACCCGCCGGATGACGCTCGCGACGATCGCCGCCTGCGCGCTCGCCCTCGCGCTGCCCGCTGCCGCACAGGACAAGGGACCGCTGAAGACCTGCTTCGTCTACGTGAGTCCGATCTCGGACGCGGGGTGGACGCACCAGCACGACATCGCGCGCATCCAGATGGAAAAGAACCTCGCGGGAAAGGTGACGACGAAGTACGTCGAGAACGTGCCTGAAGGCGCCGACGCCGAGCGCGTGATCCGCGACCTCGCACAATCCGGCTGCAAGCTGATCTTCACGACGTCGTTCGGCTACATGAACCCGACCCTCAAGGTCGCGAAGCAGTTCCCGAACGTCGACTTCGAGCACGCGACCGGCTACAGGACCGCGAAGAACGTCGGGATCTACAACGCGCGGTTCTACGAGGGCCGCTATCTCGCCGGCATCGTCGCCGGGAAGATGACCAAGACCAACATCGCCGGCTACGTCGCGGCCTTCCCGATACCCGAAGTCGTCATGGGCATCGACGCGTTCACTCGCGGCATGCGCAGCGTCAACCCCAAGGCCGTCGTGAAGGTCGTCTGGACCAGTTCCTGGTTCGATCCGGGCCGCGAAAGCGAAGCCGCGAACACGCTGGTCGCGCAGGGGGCCGACGTGCTGACGCACCACACGGATTCGACCGCCGTCGTCCAGGCGGCCGAGGCGAAGCACGTCTACGCAGTCGCCTACCACTCCGACATGTCCAAGTACGGTCCGGACGCGCAGATCACCGCCGTCACCCACGTCTGGGACAAGTACTACACCCACGTGGCGCAGACCGTGCTCGACGGGACCTGGAAGCCTGACCACGTGTGGGGCGGGATCAAGGACGGCATGATCAAGATGGGTCCGTTCGGCAAGGCCGTGCCGCAGGACGTGCGCGACCTCGAGGAGAAAGCCGAGGCCGAGATCGCCGCAGGCAAGCTCAACCCGTTCACCGGGCCGATGAAGGACAACCAGGGCAAGCTGCGACTCACCGCCGGGCAGACGATCACAGACGACGCGTTGTCGAAGATGAATTACTACGTCGAGGGCGTCGAAGGCACACTGCCCTCCGGCGGGTGACGCCCGGCATGGCATCTCCACCTGCGGCGGGAACCGCCCCAGGCGGCTATGACGCGACGGCGAAAGGGCTGCACTGGCTGGTCTTCGTCCTGGTCCTCGTGCAGTTCATCGTGTCGATCGCGATGCCGCCGATGCGGCGCGGCACCGTGCCGGGTTCCCTGGTCAACCTGCATTTTTCGCTCGGGGTGCTGATCTTCGTCGTCGTCGCACTGCGCTGGCTGCGGCGCCTGCGGCGCCCGGTCGAGCTGTCGATGCCCGGTTCCGCCGCATGGGAGCGCCTGACCGCGGGCGCCACGCACGCGCTGCTGTACGCGCTGCTTCTGGCCGGGCCGCTCCTCGGCTGGGCCGCGGCATCCGCCCGCGATTTTCCGGTCACGTTTTTCAAGCTGTTCTCGCTGCCCTACCTCGTTCCCGCCGGTACACACGCAGGCTTCACCGCCGGCGACGTCCATTCGTTCCTGATGTGGACCCTGATGGCGCTCGTCGGCCTCCATTCGGCAGCGGCCCTCTACCACCACTATTTCCGGCACGACGGTGTGCTGAGACGGATGCTGCGATCTCGCGGGCACTGAAATCGGGGTCTAGCCGTTGTATCGGCGCAGCAACGCAAGCACGCGCTCGAACGTCCGGCCATAAGGCGGGTTCAGCAGCCGCGCCGCCGCGTAGCGTGACTGCCGGAACACCGGCTTCGCATGGGAGAAGGTCGCGAAGCCGTGCTCGCCGTGATAGGCACCGATGCCCGACGCCCCGACGCCGCCGAAAGGCAGGCCTTCGTGCGCGAAATGCCACAGCGTGTCGTTGACGGTCACGCCGCCGGCGAAGGTCTCGCGCAGCACGCGCTCGCAGCGCGAGCAGTCGCATCCGAACCAGTACATCGCCAGGGGATGCGGGCGGGCGTTGATGCGGGCGATCGCCTCGTCGAGCGTCGCGTA
>DAHUXO010000163.1 GCA_027307095.1 Betaproteobacteria bacterium
GAGCTCGCGACCGCCGCCGTCGCGGCCGGCGAGCCAGACCAGGCCGAGCCGCTCGCGGTTCTGCTCGAGAAACGTTGCAACGCTCACTTGTCGCATCGCGTCCAGACCTCTCGTGGGCTTCGGATCCTGCGCCGCGGCATCAGCCCGCGGGCTCCCAATGATCGAACAATGCGGCGATCCCGCCGACGTCGGCGGTCGCGGCGAGCTGGTCGCGGAATGCACGGTCGGCGAACATCTGGGCCAGCTCGGACAGCAGTTGCAGATGCAGATCGGTCGCCTGCTCGGGCACCAGCAGCACGAAGAGCTGCGCGACCGGCTTGCCGTCCGGCGCCTCGAACGCGATCGGCGTCCGCAGGCGGGCGAACGCGCCGATCGCGCCGGACAGGCCCTTGATGCGCCCGTGGGGAATCGCCACGCCCTGACCCAGTCCGGTCGATCCGAGCTTCTCGCGGGCGGCGAGGCTCGGCGCGACGCTGCCGCGCGCGAGCCCGGCGCTCCCCTCGAGCAGCCTGCCCATCGCCTCGAAAAACTGCTGCTTGGTGGCGACGTCGAGGTCGACCACGATGTTCGACCGCGGCAGGAGCCTTGCGATTTCGCCCATGAACGATCGCCGGCCGGCCTGTCGGCCCGGGTTCAGTCGGCCCCGCCGGTCTCGGGCTCGACCGCCGGGCGCACGGCGCCGCCCGCGTCCCCACGGTGGGCCTTCTGCTTCTCCTTGTGCTTCAGCACCTGGCGATCGAGCTTGTCGGCGAGCGCGTCGATCGCCGCGTACATGTCGGCTTCGATGCTCTGCGCATGGATGTCCTTGCCGCGCACGTGCACGTTCGCCTCGACGCGCTGCTGCAGCTTGTCGACGGAGAGCACCACACTGACGTCGATCACGTGATCGAAATGCCGGTTGACGCGCTCGATCTTGGTCATCACATAGGCGCGAATCGCGGGCGTGATCTCGAGAGGAGTGCCAGTGAGGTTCAGGTTCATCGGGCTCTCCTTGTGGACTTCATGGGTGGCGTTGCGCGGCCGGCCGGCTCGGCGAAAACGGCGCCGCCTCCACGACGCCGCCGGGCGGATCCGCGGATCCGGTCAGAGCACCTTGCGCATGTTCACCGGGGGGATCTGCAGCGCTTCGCGGTACTTGGCGATCGTGCGCCGCGCGACCAGGATGCCCTGCTCACCGAGTAGCTCGGCGATCCGGCTGTCGGTCAGGGGGCTGCGCGCATTCTCGGCGGCGATCAGCTGCTTGATCAGCGCGCGGATGGCCGTCGCCGATGCGGCGCCGCCGGTATCGGTGGCGACGTGGCTGCCGAAGAAGTACTTGAGCTCGAACGTTCCTCGCGGCGTCAGCATGAATTTTTGCGTGGTCACGCGCGAGATCGTCGATTCGTGCAGCGAAAGCATATCGGCAATCTCGCGCAGCACCATCGGACGCATCGCGACCTCCCCGTGCTCGAAGAACCGCCGCTGCCGCTCGACGATCGCGCGCGCGACGCGCAGGATCGTGTCGAAGCGCTGCTGCACGTTGCGGATCAGCCACTTCGCTTCCTGCAGCTGGGCGGCGAGCTGCTGGTTGGAACTGTCGCGGTTGCGCGTCAGGATGTCCGCGTAGATGCGGTTCAACCGCAGCTTGGGCATCGCCGCCTCGTTGAGCGCCGCGACCCACTGGTTCTTCACCTTGCGCACGATGACGTCGGGAACGACGTAGTTCGCCTCCGTCCTGGAGAACGCCGCGCCGGGCTTGGGATTGAGGCTGCGGATCAGGTCGCGCACCTCGCGCACACCCGCATCGTCGGTGTGCAGCAGGCGCTTGAGCTTGGTGAAGTCGCGATTGGCCAGCAGCGCGAGGTTTCCGTCGACGACCTTCATCGCATCGGCGAGGCGCGGCGTGTCGGGGGGCAGGGTCTTGAGCTGGAGCATCAGGCACTCCGCGCAATCGCGCCCGCCGACGCCCGCCGGCTCGAAGCTCTGCACGTACTTGAGCGCGATCGACAGCTCTTCGGGCTCGATCGCGAGCTCCTCGGGGAACAGTTCGACGATCTCCTCGAGGGGCGTCGCGAGGTAGCCGTCGTCGTCCAAGGCATCGATCAGCGCGGTGACGATGTGGCGGTCGCGCAGCGGCAGGTTGAGCAGCGCCAGCTGGCCGAGCAGGTGGTCGCGCAGCGTGTTCGATGCGATCTGCTGCGGCAGGAACTCATCGTCGTCGGAGCCGCTGGACCCGCCCCAGTCGGCGTCCGATCCGCCGTTGCCGCCGTAATCGGCGTAATCCGGGTCGTCGCGGCCTTCGTCGCGCGACCCGCGCATCTGGTTGTCGTCGTCGGCCCCTTCGCTGCTCCGGCTCACGGCGGCGCCATCCTCGCCCGCGCGGCCGGGGCCCGCCAGCGGCACTTCGACCGGCGCGCGCTCTTCGTCGCCGTCGGCGCGCTCGAGCAGGGGGTTTTCCTGGAGCATCCGCTCGACTTCAGCGTTCAGCTCGATGGTCGACAGCTGGAGCAGCCGGATCGACTGCTGCAGTTGGGGCGTCAGCGTCAGGTGCTGCGATAACTTGAGCTGGAGCGTCTGCTTCACCGGCGTCCGCGTCGTGGTCAGTCTGTCAGCGCCAGTATGGGCGGAATTCCGTCCGGAATCGACGGGGCCGTTCGGCCCGTCGCCGCGCCTCGCGGGTCAGAGCCGGAAATGCTCGCCCAGATAGACTTTCCGGACATCCTCATTATAAACAATCTCGCCTGGCGCGCCCGACGCGAGAACCCGCCCCTCGTTGATGATGTAGGCGCGGTCGCAGATGCCCAGCGTCTCGCGGACGTTGTGGTCGGTGATCAGCACCCCGATGCCCCGCTCCTTGAGGAAGCCGATGATCTTCTGGATGTCGAGCACCGCGATGGGGTCGACGCCCGCGAACGGCACGTCGAGCAGTATGAACCGGTGCCGCGTCGCCAGCGCGCGGGCGATCTCGACGCGCCTGCGCTCGCCCCCGGACAGCGAGACGGCGGGTGCGTCGGCGAGATGCGAGATCGACAGGTCCTCGAGCAGGGCGTCGAGCCGGTTCGACATCGTGTCCTCGTCCAGCGACTGCAACTCGAGGATCGCGCGGACGTTCTGCGCCACGGTCAGCTTGCGGAAGATCGACGCCTCCTGGGGCAGGTACGAGAGGCCGCGGCGCGCGCGGCGGTGGATCGGCAGCCGCGACAGGTCCTCGTCGTCGAGGGCGATCGCGCCGCCATCGGCCGCGACCAGGCCCACGATCATGTAGAAGCAGGTGGTCTTGCCCGCGCCGTTGGGGCCGAGGAGGCCGACCACCTCGCCGCTCGCGACGTCGAGCGAGACATCGTGCACGACGGTGCGCGCCTTGTAGCGTTTGCGCAGGTGCGCGGCCGAGAGCTTGCTCACTTCGCGGGCGGCTTGGTGTCCGGCGTCAGCGCGAGCGGCGCCGCGGCCCCCGCAGCGCCGGAACCCGACGGGGTGCTGCCGGCGGGCTTCCCGTCCTTCCCGGCATCGGTCGACGGCGCAGGGGCCGCCTTGCCGTTGTCTTTCGCCGGAGCCTTGCCGGGCAGCAGCGGCGAACCGGGCCGGGGTTGGAACACGCCCTGCACACGCGAGCCGGGCCCTTCGACGCCGGGCCGGTCGGGCCGCCCTTCGGCCTTGAAGATCCCCGTCGCGGCGTTGTAGGAGATGTAGTTGCTGCGGATCTCGTCGCTGCCCTGCTTCAGCAGCGCGCGGTCGAACAGCTCCAGCGTCTGCGTGTCACCGTCGTAGACGGCCTTCTGCGCGTAACCCTCGAAATATTCGTCGGACCCGTCCTTCTTCTGCCGGAAGCTGACCGGGTTTCCCCACGCGGTGGCTGACAGCGAGTTGTCGGCGTTCTGCTTGAAGTCGATGCGGTCGGCGTGGATGGTCAGCGTGCCCTGCGTGATCACGACGTTGCCGCGCAGGGTTCCCACGCGCTTCTGGAAATCCACCTGCGCGGGTTGCTCGGCGGAAAAGCTGATCGGCTTGTCGCGGTCGGCCTTCTCGGCGCGGGCAGCTGCGGGCAGGGCGATCGCCGCGGCCAGCGCGAGCGAGGCGAGCATGCGCCGCGCACGTCGACGTGGGGTGGGGTTGATCACCTGGCCGGTTCCTGGGGTTGGAAGGTGCCGCTGACCTGCGATTTGATGCTGACGGTCCTGGCCTTGTTGTCGAACGTCAGGCCTGTGCCGTGGATTATTCCACGGGGCTCCTCGATCGTCACCGGCGCATCGGTGTCGACGCGCTGCTCCTTGGCGAGAACGTGGAGCGAATCGGTCGTGAGCGTCACCGGGCCGTTCGGCTCGCCATCCTTCGGTGGGTTCGGGTCGGCATCGCGCGTCACCTTCACGTTGCCCCGGAAGTAGCCGTTGTCACGGTCGCCCGAAACCGTGCCGCGGTCCGCCGTCAGCGTCATCGTCGGGCGCCCGGTCTCGGTCAGCATCAGCTTGGGCGCGACCAGTTCCGAGCTGTCGTCATCGGGGAAATGCTCGGCGCGCTTGGCCGCCAGCTCTTCGCGCAGCCGGCCCTGCGCGTCGAAGGTCAGTGCGCGGAAATCCTGGAGGAACAGGTCCGGGTCGTGCCGCGTCGAGCCGTCGGGACGCGCAGCGGGCGTCTGCACCTGCGCATCGAGCCAGTAGGTGAGCGCGGCAAGTCCGCCGAGCAGCATCACCGGCGACCATGCGACGAGACGGTCGAGGAGGCCACGCTTGCGATCCATCGTATGTCCTCCGGCGTCTT
>DAHUXO010000165.1 GCA_027307095.1 Betaproteobacteria bacterium
ACCAGGACGACGCGGACGCCGTCGCGGCGCTCGATGTCGCCGTCGTCGAGCGCCCCTTGCCCGGCGATGACTTTCAGCAGCGACGACTTGCCGGTTCCGTTGCGGCCGATCAAGCCGATGCGCTCGCCTTCGCCCACCGTCTGGTCGGCGCGATCGAGCAGCGGTTGCAGGCCGTACGCGAGTCCGGCGTCGCGGATAGTGAGCAATGCCATCGGGGAAGCATAGCGCGCCGCGCTGCCAGGCCGGCGCCCGATGGCCGCAGCCGTTGATTTCGGGACGGCGCAACCCGATATTCAGACGATGCCTGACCTGCGCCCGGCCGCCGTGGCCGGAACCTTCTACCCGAGAGTGCCGACGGAGCTGGCTGCCACGCTGCGTGCCTGCTTCGATGACGCGATTGCACGTGCGCGCGCGACCGACATGGCGAGCGCACGTCCGCGATCTTCCGACGGCGCCCCGGGCGCGCGACCCGTCGCGGCTGCGTCCCGGCCCAAAGCCCTGATCGTGCCGCACGCCGGGTACGTCTACTCGGGCGCGATCGCCGCTGCAGCCTATGCCCGGCTGGCCGACGGGCACGAGCCGATCCGTCGCGTCGTCCTGTTCGGACCGACGCACCGCGTGCCGGTGCGCGGTCTCGCGGTTCCGTCGGCGAATGCGTTCGCGACGCCCGTGGGGAACGTCGGCGTCGACCGCGCTGCCGTGGACGCCGCGCTCGCGCTGCCGCAGGTGCGCGCAAGCGACGCCGCGCATGCCCTCGAGCATTCGCTGGAGGTCCAGCTCCCGTTCCTGCAGGCGGTTCTCGGCGACTTCGGGATCGTTCCGTTCGCCGTCGGCGACGCGACGCCCGGGGAAGTCACCGAGGTCATGGAATTGCTGTGGGGCGGTCCCGAGACGCTGCTCGTCGTGAGCTCGGACCTGTCGCATTACCATCGTTACGCCGATGCGCAGGCGCTCGATCGTGGCACCGCCGCCGCGATCCTCTCGCTCTCGGCGACCCTCGACCACGAGCAGGCCTGCGGCGCGACGCCGGTCAATGCGCTGCTGCTGTCCGCGCGCGGGCGCGGGCTGCTGCCGGAGCTCCTCGACCTGCGCAATTCGGGCGACACTGCCGGTGACCGGTCACGCGTCGTGGGCTACGCTTCGTTCGCCTTTGGCGCCTCGTCCTGATGACCGGAGACGATCTCGGCGGCACACTGCTCGCGATCGCGCGGATGGCGATCGCCGAGTCGCTGGGCCTGCGTGAGGCGGCCGACGCGAACCATCCCGCCCTGTCCCGCCCGGGAGCCACGTTCGTGACGCTGAAGCAGCGTGGCGAGCTCCGCGGCTGCATCGGCACGCTCGAGGCTTTCCGCCCGCTGACCCTCGACGTGCACGAGAACGCGGTTGGAGCGGCATTTCGCGACCCGCGCTTCCTGCCGCTCGCCGCCAGAGAGTTCGCGGGAACCTCGGTCGAGGTGTCGCTGCTGTCGGACAGCGAGATCCTCGACGTCGCGGACGATCGCGATCTGCTGCCGCTGCTGCGCCCGGGACAGGACGGCCTGACGCTCGCGTTCGGACGGCATCGCGCGACCTTCCTGCCGCAGGTCTGGGACCAGCTCGCCGATCCGCTCGAGTTCCTCGGCGCGCTCAAGCGCAAGGCGGGGCTGCCGGCGGACTTCACCAGCCCGCAGATCCGCTACTCCCGCTACGTAGTGACGAAATGGGCCGAGACTGACCCGGTCATCGCCGGGGCGCGGGCATGAGCAGCCATCCCGGCCGCTGGTGGCACCGCCTCGACGACGGTCGCATCCAGTGCGACCTGTGCCCGCGCGACTGCCGCCTGCACGAAGGCCAGCGCGGCGCGTGCTTCGTGCGGCAGCGCGAAGCCGACGCGATCGTGCTGACGACCTACGGCCGCTCGTCGGGCTTCTGCATCGACCCGATCGAAAAGAAGCCACTCAATCATTTCCTGCCCGGCTCCAGCGTGTTCTCGTTCGGCACCGCGGGCTGCAACCTCGCCTGCAAGTTCTGCCAGAACTGGGACATCTCCAAATCGCGCGAGATGGACACGCTGATGGACGCGGCGTCCCCGGCAGTCATCGCCGAGACGGCGGCGCGGATGGATTGCGCGAGCGTCGCGTTCACCTACAACGACCCGGTGATCTTCGCCGAATATGCGATGGACGCGGCCGACGCGTGCCACGCGCTGGGGGTCAGGACGGTCGCCGTGACCGCCGGCTACATCGGCGTCGATGCGCGCCGCGAGTTCTACTCGAAGATGGACGCTGCCAACGTCGACCTCAAAGGCTTCACCGACGAGTTCTACGTCAAGCTTTGCGGCGCCCTTCTGCAGCCGGTGCTCGACACGCTCGTGTATCTGCGGCACGAGACCGACGTCTGGCTCGAGATCACGACGCTGCTGATCCCCGGGAAGAACGATTCCGACGCCGAGCTGGAGGCGATGTGCGCCTGGATCATGCGCGAGCTGGGCCGCGACGTGCCGCTGCACTTCACGGCCTTCCACCCTGACTACAAGATGACCGACCTGCGGCACACGCCGGCCGCGACGCTGACGCGGGCACGCGACATCGCGCTGCGGGCCGGCCTGCGCTACGTCTACACGGGCAACGTGCACGACGCCGCCGGCGGAACGACGTCCTGCCCGGGCTGCGGGGCCGCGGTGATCGTCCGCGACTGGCACGAGATCCTGCGCTACGACCTGACGCCGGACGGCCGCTGCCGCCACTGCGAAACGCCGCTGCCGGGGCGTTACGCTACTTTCGACGGCAAGCGTGCAAGGCGCCGCGTGCCGGTGCGCATCGCGACGCATTCGCCGGCCTGAAACCGGCAGCGCGCGGGCGCGCCGCCTGCGGGAGCGCCCGGCGGATGCTTGATATAATTCGCCCTGTTGCCGCCCGCTCCTTGCCGGCGGCTTTTTGTTTTCGCTCACGGCTGCCAACGCGCCGTGCAAGGCCTTCGATCCAACCCGCGGCTGGAGCCGCCCCGCACACGAGCCGATGTCCGACGCATTGCGAACCGCCGAGCCACTGACCGAGCGACCCGCGGAGCTCGCGCGCGATGTCGCGCGCCGGCGAACGTTCGCGATCATCTCCCATCCGGACGCGGGCAAGACGACCCTGACCGAGAAGCTGCTGCTGTTCGGCGGCGCAATCCTGCTCGCGGGCACGGTCAAGGCCCGCAAGAGCGCGCGGCACGCGACCTCGGACTGGATGGAGGTCGAGAAGCAGCGCGGCATCTCGGTGACGAGCTCGGTCATGCAGTTCGAGTACGCCGACCACGTCATCAACCTCCTCGACACGCCCGGGCACGAGGATTTCTCGGAGGACACCTATCGCGTGCTCACGGCGATCGATGCCGCGGTGATGGTCATCGACGCCGCCAAGGGCGTCGAGGCACAGACGATCAAGCTGCTCGAGGTGTGCCGGCTGCGCAACACGCCGATCATCACCTTCGTCAACAAGCTCGATCGCGAGGTGCGCGAGCCGCTCGCGCTGCTCGAGGAGATCGAGTCGGTGCTCGGCATCGACTGTGCGCCGGTCACCTGGCCGCTGGGCATGGGCAAGCGCTTCCGCGGCGTGTTCCACCTGCTGAACGACCGCCTGCTGCGCTTTGCCGCGGGCGAGGAGCGCGTGTCGACCGACACCGAGCGCATCGAAGGCATCGACAACCCGCGGCTCGACCAGCTGTTCCCGGAGGAGATCGGGGCGCTGCGCCACGACGTCGACCTGATCCGCAGCGCGAGTGCGCCGTTCGACCTCGCGACGTTCCTCGAAGGCCGCCAGACGCCGGTGTTCTTCGGCTCGGGGATCAACAACTTCGGCGTCCAGGAGATCCTGCAGGCGCTGACCGACTGGGCGCCGTCCCCGCTGCCGCGCGATGCGACCGCGCGCAATGTCGAGCCGACCGAAGCGCCGTTCACGGGCTTCGTGTTCAAGATCCAGGCCAACATGGATCCCCGCCATCGCGACCGCATCGCGTTCTTCCGCGTCTGCTCGGGCCGCTACGTCCCCGGCATGAAGGTCCGCCACCTGCGCCTCGCCCGCGAGATGAAGCTCGCCAATGCGCTGACGTTCATGGCCAACGAGCGCGTCGCCAGCGAGGATGCGGTCGCCGGCGACATCATCGGCATCCACAACCACGGGCAGCTGCAGATCGGCGACACGCTGACCGAGGGCGAGGCGCTGGCATTCAAGGGCATCCCTTATTTCGCGCCCGAGCTCTTCCGCGTCGCCCGCCCGCGGGATCCGTTCAAGGCCAAACCGCTCGCCAAGGGCCTGCAGGAGCTGGGCGAGGAGGGCGCGATCCAGGTGTTCGCGTCGTCGCACACCAACACGCTGCTGCTGGGGGCCGTGGGTCCGCTCCAGTTCGAGATCGTCGCGCAGCGGCTCGCGAGCGAATACAAGGTCGACGCGATCTACGAGAACGCCAACATCGCCACCGCACGCTGGCTGACCTTCCCCGACGATGTCGCGCGGCGCAACTTCGAGCGCGAGCAGGCGGCGGCACTCGCTACCGACGTCGACGGCAATCCGGTGTTCCTCGCGACGAACCGCTACAACCTGCAGGTGACGATGGAGCGTTGGCCGAAGGTCGGCTTCCACGCCACCCGCGAGCACGGGCAGCGGCTGGCACAGGGCTAGGCCGGCGCACGGCTCGCCTGCGGTTGGCTATCATTGCCGGATGACCCGGCCGGCTTCCGCCAAACCCCTGCTCGATGCCGAGACCATCGAGTTCATCACGCGCCGCGTGTCGATGGCCATCGCGGGACGAAACGCCGATAACGTCCCCTCGTCGGCGCGAGGCTGCGGCTGCCGGGTTGCGGCCGACGGACGCCTGGTGACCGTGTTCGTCGCGCGTCCGCAGACCGCGGCGCTGCTGCGCGACATCGAGGCGAACGGCGCGATCGCGGTGGTGTTCAGCCGGCCGACGACCCACCGCACGATGCAGTTCAAGGGGTGCAACGCGCAGGTACTGCCGCTCGCCCCGGGCGACGTCCAGCTCGTCACCGCGTTCACCGGGTCGTTCGTCGTCGAGCTGGCGCCGCTGGGGCACGCCGCGCCTTTCGTGCACGCGGTGCTGGGTGCGCGTCCCGAGGACCTGGCCGCGATCGCGTTCACGCCCAGTGACGGTTTCGCGCAGACCCCCGGGCCCGGCGCCGGCGCGCCGCTTCCGGGCCGCCGGGCATGACCGCGCTGTCGGCGCTGCGCGACCTGATGGAGGGGGTCATCCCGTCGACGGTCGCGACCTGCGCAGCCGACGGCACGCCCAACGTCAGCTACGTGTCGCAGCTCCACTACGTCGACGAAACGCACATCGCGCTGTCCTTCCAGTTCTTCAGCAAGACCCGCGCGAACGTTCTTGCCAATCCGCGCGCGACGGTGCTCGCACTGCACCCGGAGACCGGCGCGCAATACCGTTTCGACCTCGAATACCAGCGCACCGAGACGCGGGGAGCCCTGTTCGAGCGCATGAAGGCCAAGCTCGCCGGCATCGCATCCCACGAAGGCATGAGCGGGGTGTTCAGGCTGCAGGGCTCCGACGTCTACCGCGTCCTCGGCGTCGAGCGCGTGCCGGGAGGCGAGCTCGCGACGCCCCCGCGGCCGAGCCTTCTGCCTGCGGTGCGCGAGGTGATCGAGCGCCTGGGACGCTGCAGCGATCTCGCGGCGCTGCTCGACGAGCTGCTGAGCGCGCTCGATGCCAGCCTTCGCGTGCGTCACGCCATGGTCCTGCTGACCGAGCCCGACGGGAGGCGCCTGTACGCGGTGGCCACACGTGGCTACGAGCATTCGGGGGTCGGGTCGGAGATCCCATTCGGCGACGGCGTGATCGGCGTCGCCGCGCAGGCGCACACCCCGGTGCGGATCACCCACGCGGCGATCGAGTACAGCTACGGCCGCGCGATCCGCGAAGGCGCGCAGGCGGGCGGCATGGGCGACGTGCTGACACCGCAGATTCCCTTTCCGGGGCTCGCCGAGAGCGGCAGCCAGCTCGCCGTGCCGATCGCCGTCGGTGCCCAGCTGATCGGCGTGCTCTACGTCGAAAGCCCTGACGAGAACCGTTTCCGCTACGACGACGAGGACGCGCTGGTCGCGATCGCCGCGAGCTTCGGGCTTGCGATCCGGTTGCTGCAGCAGGGCGCCGAGCGCGAGGACGACGCGCAGCCCGCAGCCCCGCCGTCGCCCTCGCCGGCCGGATCGACGGTGACCATCCGCCATTACCCCGGGCACGACAGCGTGTTCGTCGGCGACGACTACCTGATCAAGGGCGTCGCGGGCGCGATCCTGTGGAAGCTCCTGCGCGAGCACGCCGGCGGCAGGCGCAGCGAGTTCACCAACCGCGAGCTTCGGCTCGACCCCGCGATCCGGCTTCCCGAGCTGTCCGAGAACCTCGAAGCGCGGCTGATCCTGCTGCAACG
>DAHUXO010000191.1 GCA_027307095.1 Betaproteobacteria bacterium
GAGCTCCTCGAGCGTGGCCTTGACGGTACCGAGGTAGTCCTCGGGCAGGGCACGCGAATCGGTGCGCGGATATGTGAGCGCCTTGTGCTTTTCGTAGAGTGCCTGCGCGAGCGAGAGCGTCGTGCGCGCCGAGAAGCCGAAACGGCCGTTCGCCTCGCGCTGCAGGCTCGTCAGGTCGTAGAGCAGCGGCGCGATCTGCGTCGACGGCTTCGATTCCTCAGTGACCTGCCCCGGCTTGCCGACACAGGCGGAAGCGATCGCGCGTGCGGCGGCTTCGTCCCAGATGCGCTCGGGGCGCCGGTCCGGGTCGTCCTCGGCGATGCCTTGCGCATTCGCGCCGGTGGACGCGCCGTCGCGCTTCCTGAAATTCTCGTCGAACCAGCGGCCGGTGTACTCGCCGGCTTCCGCGCGGAATGTGCCGGCGAGCTCCCAGTAGTTGCGCGGCACGAATGACCGGATCTTCCCCTCGCGCTCCACCATGATCGCGAGCGTCGGCGTCTGCACGCGACCGACCGTCGTCAGCTGGAACCCGCCGGCCTTGGAGTTGAATGCAGTCATCGCGCGCGTGCCGTTGATGCCGACCAGCCAGTCCGATTCGGATCGGCAGACGGCCGCGTCGGCGAGCGGGCGCATCGTCTGGTCGCTGCGCAGGCGGGCGAAGCCTTCGCGGATCGACGCGGGCGTCATCGACTGCAGCCAGAGGCGGTCGATCGGCTTGTCCGTCTTGGCGTACTGGGCGATGTAGCGGAAGATGAGCTCGCCTTCGCGGCCCGCGTCGCAGGCGTTGACCAGGCGCGAGACGTCCTTGCGCTTGATCAGCTTCAGCAACGTCCTGAGCCGCGCTTCGTTCTTTTCGATCGGTTTCAGCGCGAAGCGCGACGGAATGGCGGGAAGCTGGGCGAACGTCCACTTGCCGCGCTTCACCTCCTCTTCCTCGGGCATCCCGATCTCGAGCAGGTGGCCGACCGCCGACGAAAGCACGTAGGTGTCGCTTTCGAAGTAATCGGCATGCTTGGTGAAGCCGCCCAGCACCCGCGCGATGTCGGCGGCGACGGAGGGCTTCTCGGCGATGATCAGGTTCTTGGGCAAGGGAGTCCGGATTCGGAAGCTGCTGCGCAGCGCCAGTGGCGGGCGGTGCGCCGGAGTTGGTTCAACATGCGGCCCCCGGGCGCATTTGCCAAGCGACTGGCAGAGGGCGGGGGGATTTGGGGTCGCCGATACTACCGAAGGTCGCGAGGCGCGGGCAACCGTCGTTTGGATGATCCCCGGCGATCGGCACCAGGGATCGCTGCCAATGCATAGCACCAATGCTGGATAGTGCGGCAGTGAGCGCTCGCTATCGACCCCGGTTGATTCGCTGCCACAGACCGCCCGGCAACGCCGCGACGCGGCGCTCGAGCTCGAGCCGGACCAGTTCGGCGGCGACGTCGGACGCCGCGAGGCCGGTGCGCGCCACCAGGACGTCGACCGCGACAGGGCCGTGTTCCAGTGCCGCGAGCAGTGCCATGGCGTCGCTGCCGCGGGTGTCCGCCGCGTCCGCAACCGCGGCCCCCGCATCATGGCCTGCCGCTTCGGGGCCTGCGTAGCGCTGCGCCCTGGCGGCATTCCCGCCGCGGACGGCCGCCCCCGAAGGCGCGGTTGCGGGCTGCGCGAGTCCGAGCTCGTCCAGGACATCCTGGGCGGTTTCGACGAGCTTCGCGCCTTCGCGGATCAGCTTGTGGCAGCCCCGCGCGAACGGCGAATGGATCGAACCCGGGATCGCGAACACTTCGCGACCCTGCTCGCCGGCGAGCCGCGCGGTAATCAGCGACCCGGATGACAGCGTCGCCTCGACGACCAGCACGCCGCGCGCGAGGCCGCTGATCAGTCGGTTGCGGCGCGGGAAATTTTCCTTGCGCGCCGGCGTTCCCGGAAAATATTCGGACAGCAACGCGCCATCGGCAGCGATGCGCCTCGCGAGATCGCGGTTCCTGGCGGGATAGACGCGATCGGGCCCGGTGCCGACCACCGCGATCGTCGATCCCGCAGCGGGCGCGCCCGCGCCTGCGGCGCCGTGATCCGGCGCGCGACCGGTTGTACGATCGGCGCGGCGCGAACCGCGATCGATCGTCCGGTCGAGTGCACCTTCATGGGCGGCGGTGTCGATGCCCTCGGCGAGTCCCGAGACGATCGTGAGTCCGGCCACGCACAGCGCGGCGGCGAATTCGCGCGCCGTCTCGATTCCCTGCGGAGTCGCGTTGCGACTGCCTACGATCGCGAGTGCCGGGCGGTTCAGCAGATCGCGTCTGCCGATGTGGAACAGCACCGGCGGAGCGTCGCCGACGTCGAGCAGCGCCCGCGGATAGTCGGCGTCGTCCCAGGCGATCAGGTCGTGACCGGGATCCTCGAGCCAGCGTGAGATCGCCTCGATGGCTTCGCGCGGCCCCGCCGCGAGCACGCGGTCGGCCACCGCCGGCCCGACGACGCGCGAGAGTTGCGCACGCGAGGCGCCGAGCACGGCCGCCGGGTCGCCGAATGTGCGCAGCAGGTCGACTGTCGCGCGCTGCGGAATCGTCCTGTGTGCGAGCTCAGCCCACGCAAGCTTGCGCGGATCGACGGGCACCGAGCGCGTGCTGCGGCCTTCAGGGTTCAGGGCGTCCTGACGTAATCGCCGACGCGCACCGCGCCGCTGGAATTGAGCACCAGCGCGTAGGACACGCGGTCGAACACGCGGAAGACCATCAGGATGCCGAGGTGCTCGTCGGGAATCTTCAGGTACGCAGGCTGCGAGTAGCTGGTCGTGTTGTCCAGGTTCGGGAACATGATCGACGGGCCTTCGTGCCCCGGTCGCGGATCGCGGATCGGCGCAATGGTCCGGTAGATCGCGAGCACATTGCCCACTTCGAGACCGTCCTGCTTGCCCTTGTCGAGCGCGACCACGTAGTCGCGACCGGTTTCGGAGCCGTCGCGCGCGAGCTTCAGGATATGCCCGTCGATCAGGTGATCGGGAGCATGCGGCACGTAGTTCTGGATCACCTCGCGCGTCGCGGGCAGCAGCCGGTCGCCGATGACGATTTCCTCGGTGGCGCTTTCGATTCGCGCCGTCGACGCCTCGTCGGGCTTGCCGAACTGCTCGACCCGCGCGGTGCCGAGGAAACGGTTCTCGTAGCCCAGCGTTTCGCCCTTGGCGTTGACCAGGCGCTCGCCCGGCCGGTAGATGTACCAGAGGTCGCCGCCCTTGGGATCGAGGCCCGCGACATAGATGGTGTCGCCCTCGCCGCGCACGACGCGATCGTCGCGGCCGGCGACGATCTCCGCCGCGCCGGCGAGCCCGTGCGGCCCGGTGATCAGCGGACGGGTCAGGAAGGGCTCGATGTCGGCCTGCGGGATCGCGGGTATCGCCTGTTCGGTGAGCGGCGCAACGCGCACCGACGGCGAGAGTCTGACGGTTTGCCGTTCGAGGGTCAGCTCGGGTTGTCCGCCGACGATGCCGAGCTTGATGACGTCGCCCGGGTAGATCAGGTTCGGATTGTGAATTTGCTCGCGGTTCATCCGCCACAGTTCGGGCCAGCGCCAAGGCTGTTTGAGGAACTTGCCGGCGATTCCCCACAGCGTGTCGCCCTTCTGGACCGTGTAGCTCGACGGTGGATGGTCGGCAAGCTGGATCGTCTGGGCGCCCGCGGCTGCGCTGCCCGCCGCGATGCAGAGGAGCGCGCAAACAGCGATCAGGCGTGAGACTGTGGTAAAGTATTGACGCATATGGCCTCTTTCGGGTGGGGCGGACTTGCTAACGTCCTAAACCGCCACAAAATAAGGACTTAAAGACGATTCTGCATCTGGAACTTGCATTTGGCAAGTCAAAGCGCACATGGCCCTGCTCCCGATCCTCGAATACCCCGATCCGCGTCTCAAAAAGGTTGCAGCGCCGGTCGCTGCCGTGACGCCGGAAATCCGCAAACTGGTCGCCGACATGGCCGAAACGATGTATGCAGCACCAGGCGTGGGGCTCGCGGCGACGCAAGTGAACGTTCACAAACAAGTGATCGTAATCGACATATCCGAGCATCGGGACGACCTTCGGGTATTCATCAATCCGGTGCTCCTGGAGGCCGAGGGCGAGGCCGAAAACGAGGAAGGCTGCCTGTCGGTTCCCGGCTACTACGACAAGGTCGCCCGAGCGGCGCGAATCCGGGTCCGCGCGCAAAACGAGCGCGGGGAAACAATCGAGCTCGACGCCGAGGGGTTGCTCGCCGTCTGCGTGCAGCACGAAATGGACCATCTGCGCGGAAAAGTCTTCATCGAATACCTCTCCCCGCTCAAGCGCACGCGCCTCGCCGCGAGGTTGCGCAAGAAGCACCAGCTCGCCGGCTGAGCCGGCGCCATCGCATGCGCGTGGGTTTCGCCGGCACGCCGGAATTCGCCGTGCGCGCGCTGGCAGCGCTCCACGCCGCAGGGCACACGATACCGGTGGTGCTCACCCAGCCCGATAGGCCATCGGGCCGAGGGCTGGCGCTCGCCGCCTCCGCGGTCCGACGCCATGCCGACGCACAGGGGTTTCCGGTTCTGCAACCACGGAGCCTCAAGGACGCTGCGTCGCGGGCAGCGCTGCTCGCGATCCCGGTCGACGTGCTCGTCGTCGCCGCCTATGGGCTGATCCTGCCGCGCGAGGTCCTCGGATGGCCCACCCACGGCTGCCTCAACATCCACGCTTCGCTGCTGCCTCGCTGGCGTGGGGCGGCGCCGATCGCGCGCGCCGTCGAGGCCGGCGACGCGACGACCGGCATCACGATCATGCAGATGGACGAAGGGCTCGACACCGGCGCGGTGGTCGAGGCGCGCGCTCTCGACATCGATGCGCGCGAGACGGCCGGGACGCTTCACGATCGGCTCGCGGACCTGGGCGCGGCGACGATCGTCGACGTGCTGGCCATCCTGGCGTCGAACGGACGACTCGAGAGCCGGCCGCAACCCGAGTCCGGCGTCACCTATGCCGCCAAGCTCGGTCGGGAGGACGCCCGGATCGACTGGAACCAGACCCCGGTCGCGATCGACCGCAGGATCCGCGCGATGTCGCCCTCCCCTGGCGCAGCGGCGACATGGCAGGCCGACGCGTTCAAGCTGTGGCTGGCCGAGGTCCCCGGCGCCGGCGGCTACGCGGACGCGAGCGCGGGTCCGGGGGCCGGCGCCGCCGCCGAGCCCGGTACGATCGTCGCGGTCGGCGCTGCCGGGATCGACGTGGTCTGCGGACCTGCCGGTGCTCGCGGCATCCTGCGCATCGTCGAGGTCCAGCCCGCAGGCGGCAGGCGCATGCCGGCGGCGGCCTTCGCGGCCGGACGCCGCATCGTGCCCGGGTCGCGTTTCGGCACGGTGAGCGTGTGAGACGCCGCCTCCTGCCGGACGCCGCCGGCGAGCCGCATCGCGTCGCCGCCGGATAGCGCGCACCCCATGCACACCGAACAGGCGCTGGCGGCACGCGCAGTCGCGCGCGTCATCGACGACGGTGCGAACCTGGCCGAAGCGCTCGCGGAAGTCGACGACCGGAGCGAGCTGCGCGGCCGAACGCTGGTGCAGGAGCTCGCGTACGGGACGCTGCGGCACTGGGGCACGCTCGACGCGCTCACGCGCAAGCTCTCGCGCAACCCGATGCCCGATGCGCTGCTGCGGTCGCTGACCGCGGTGGCGCTCTACCAGATCCTGCATACGCGTGCACCGGCGTTCGCGATCGTCGACCGCGCGGTCGAGGCGGCGGCGCAACTCGCGCGTCCGGCGGCCAAGTCGCTCGAGAACGCGCTGTTGCGCAGGTTCCTGCGCGAGCGCGATCCGCTGCTCGCGGCCGTGCGGGACGACGAGGTCGCGCGTCACTCCTACCCGAAGTGGTGGATCGATCGCGTGCGCCGCGACCATCCTGCCGACTGGGAGGCGATGCTCGCGGCCGGAAACGCGCGCCCGCCGCTGTCGCTGCGGGTCAACCGCAGGGTCACGACCGCGCAGGCGCTGGTCGCGCGCTTCGCCGAAGCGGGGATCGAGGCGACGCCGGCCGGCGACTGGGGCATCGTCGTCGCGGTGCCGAGGCCGGTGGCCGAGCTCCCCGGCTACGCCGACGGGGCGTTCGCCGTGCAGGATCTCGGCGCGCAACTCGCGGCGCCGCTGCTCGGCGTCGCCGACGGCATGCGCGTGCTCGACGCCTGTGCGGCGCCCGGCGGCAAGACCACGCAGCTGCTCGAATGCGCCGATATCGACCTGACCGCGCTCGATGCGGACGGCACCAGGCTCGGCAGGCTGCGCGACAACCTGCGGCGCCTGCGCCACGACCAGCGCAATGTCCGCGTCGCCGAGGGCGACGCCACGAATCCCGGCCCGTGGTGGGACGGCAAGCCGTTCGACCGCATCCTCCTCGACGTACCGTGCACGGCGTCGGGCATCGTGAGGCGCCACCCCGACATCAAATGGCGGCGCCGCGCGGCCGACGTCGAGGCATTCGCCGCCGGGCAGTCGCGGCTGCTCGACGCCGCCTGGCCGCTGCTCGCGACCGGCGGTCGCCTGCTCTATGTCACCTGCTCGATATTCCGGGCCGAGAACGACGAGCGCATCGACGATTTCTGCCTCCGGCACCCCGGCGCGTTGCGTGAAACCCTCAACTTCCCCGAGGGCGTGATCCATCGCGGCGGTCAAATCTTGCCTTCGGCTTCCGGGGCGCGCCACAATCAGGACGGGTTCTTCTACGCCCTGCTACGCAAGAACCCGTGAGGCCGCTGCGGCGCCTCGGCACCCTGCGCGAAGGGTAGTTCACCGCCCCGGAAACGGGGCCGACGCGCATTCTCCCCGCATGCCGCCCAACCCCCATCGCGATTCCGTGCCGGCCTCGACAACGCGCCGCCGCCTGCTGGCCGCGGCGGCCGGGGCTGCGATCGCGCTCGCCGCGGCCGGGACGCGGGCGGACAGCATCCCGGTCCGCGGCGCCTCGCTGCGGATCGCGGACGGCGAAGTCCTGCTGTCGGCCGATTTCGATTTCGCGCTAACGCCGACGCTCCAGGAAGCGCTGGACAAGGGCATCCCGCTGTATTTCACGTTCGAGTTCGAGCTCACCCGCGCACGCTTCCTCTGGTTCAGCGAAAAAGTCGCGCAATGGTCGATCACCTACCGGGTGTCGTACAGTTCGCTGACGCAACAGTACCGGGTCGCGAGCGGTCCGCTCGGCCAGGCTTTCGATTCGCTGGGAGACGTCCAGCGCTTCATCGGGCGCGTAGCATCACGGCCGGTGCTGCGCGCCGACGAACTCATGAAGGGAACCCGCTACGACGCCGCGATTCGCGAAAAACTCGATGTCAACGAGCTGCCCAAGCCGTTCCAGGTCAATGCGCTCGCGTCGCACGAGTGGCAGCTATCCTCGGACTGGCACCGTTTCACGTTCACGCCATGACGAGCCTTCTCGCATCGCGGCGCCTGCGTTGGTTCTCGCTCGCGTTTGCGGGCATCGCCGCGATCGCGCTGTTCCTGCTCGCGACGGCCACCGCCAACACCGACCTGTTCGCGGGCCACTACAACACGCTGCTGCTGATCAACGGCGCACTGGTGGTGCTGCTGATGCTGGTGGTCGGAGGCCAGCTCCTGCAGCTGCGCCGCAACCTCGTCTCGGGGGTATTCGGATCGCGCCTGGCGTTGCGCCTGGTGCTGCTGTTCTCGCTGGTCGCCGTGCTTCCCGGCGCGCTGGTCTACGCCGTGTCGGTGCAGTTCCTGGGCCGCAGCATCGAGAGTTGGTTCGACGTGCGCGTGGACCGGGCGCTCGACGGGGGCATCAACCTCGGCCGCAGCTAGCTCGATTACCTGCTGAAGGAGACCACGACTCGCGCGACCGCGATCGCATCGGCGCTGGCCGACGCGCCCGGGGCCGCAGCGTCGACGCTGAGCCACGCATCCGAGCAGGCCGGCATCTACGAGTCGGCCCTCTATTCACCGTCGGGCAGCGTGCTCGCCGTCGGCGGCATCGGTGGGTCGCTGATGCCGCCGGATGCCCTGCCCGGCGATGCGCTGCGCCGGGCCCGGCTGCAGCAGACCTACGCGAGGGTCGAACAGGCCTCCGACGGCGGCCTGCTGCTGCGCGTCGTCGTTCCGGTGAACAGCAGCGACCGGATCGACCCGCTGCGCGTGTTGCAGGTGATCGAGCGCGTGCCGCGACCGCTCGCGCAGGATCTCGAGAAAGTCCAGGCCGGTGCGCGCGACTACAAGGAGATCACGTTCTCCCGCAATGCGCTGAAGCGGCTCTACCAGGTGACGCTGACGCTGACGCTGCTGCTCGCGCTGACCTCCGCGCTCGGCCTCGCGGTGGTGCTTTCCGAGCGCTTCGCGGCGCCGCTGGGGCGGCTCGCCGAGGGCACGCGCGCGGTTGCCGGCGGCGATTTCACGCGACGCCAGCCGGTGACGTCGACCGACGAGCTCGGCGTGCTCACCGAATCGTTCAACACGATGACCTCGCAGCTCGCGGACGCGAAGCTGCGCACCGAGGAATCGCAGCACGCGACCGAGATGACCCGCGCCTACCTCGAGAGCGTGCTCGGCAACCTGTCGTCGGGCGTTCTCGCATTCGACGACCGCTACCGCCTGCGCACCGCGAATCCCGCCGCGGCCGTCATCCTGCAGCAGCCGTTCGCCGATCTTGCGGGGGCCCCGCTCGCGGACTGGGGCGGACGGCTGCCCGCGCTCGCGCCGTTTGCCGAGCTGGTCGCCGAAGGGTTCCGAGGCTCGCGCGACGGACAATGGCAGCGGGAGGCGGCGCTCACCGTCGCCGGCCAGACGCGGACGCTGCTGCTGCGCGGAACCCGCCTGCCCGGAGCGCCGGTCCCGGGATACGTCGCCGTGTTCGACGACGTGTCCGAGCTCCTCGAGGCGCAGCGCGACGCCGCGTGGGCGGAAGTCGCGCGCAGGCTCGCCCATGAAATCAAGAACCCGCTCACGCCGATCCAGCTCTCCGCCGAAAGGCTCGCGGTGAAGCTCGGGCCCCGCCTCGACGAGAGCGACCTGGAGACGCTGCGGCGCGGAACGCAGACGATCGTCTCGCAGGTGGCCGCGATGAAGCACATGGTCGATGATTTCGCGATCTACGCGCGCCAGCCCCGCCCCGGCCAGATGCAGGCCGTCGACGTCGCGGCGCTCTTGCTCGACGTGCTGGCTCTATACGACAATCTGCGGCCGCACGTCGCGCTCGCGCTTCCCGAGGCGCCGGTCATGATTCAGGGTGAACCCACCCGCCTGCGCCAGGTGTTCCACAATCTGCTGCAGAATGCGATCGATGCGCAGACCGGCAGCGACGACCCGCGGATCGACATCACGCTGTCCGTGACCGGCACGGAGATTGCGCTCTCGTTCGGGGACCGCGGCCCGGGATTTGCCGGGAACGTCCTCGAGCATCCGTTCGAGCCGTACGTGACCACCAAGGCTAAAGGCACCGGATTGGGGCTTGCAATCGTGAAGAAGATCGTAGACGAACACGCCGGACGCGTGACGCTGGAGAACATCGTTCCCCACGGCGCACGCGTCACCCTGCACTTCCGCGCGCTCAAGTCGGCGGCGGCCGCATGACGGAAGTCCGCGTGGCGCACGCCAGGGAGATCCTCGTCGTCGACGACGAGGTCGGCATCCGCGAGCTGCTCTCCGAGATCCTGCAGGACGAGGGTTACCGGGTCGCGCTCGCCGAAAACGCCGGCGAGGCGCGTGCGTACCGGCAGCGCCAGCAGCCCGCGCTGGTGCTGCTGGACATCTGGATGCCCGACACCGACGGCGTGACGCTGTTGCGCGAATGGGGCTCCGGCGGGCTCCTGACGATGCCGGTGGTGATGATGTCGGGTCATGGCACGATCGAGACGGCCGTCGAGGCGACGAAGATCGGCGCCTTCGATTTCCTGGAAAAGCCGATTGGCTTGTCGAAGCTGCTGTCGACGATCGCCCGGGCATTCAAGACCGCCGCGGCGAACGAGCCGCGGCGCGTCTCGCTCTCCCCGCTGGGGACGGGCGCCGCGATACGCGAGACCGAGCGCGTGCTCGAGGGACTGCTCGCGGCACGCCGGCCGATCCTGGCCCTCGGCGAGCCCGGCACCGGCCACGAGGTGGTCGCGCGCGCGCTGGAGCTGTCGGGCGCGCCGTTCGTCGCCCTGCCCAACGGCGCGCGCCTCGCCAACAATCCGCTGCTGCTGATCGAGGAGGCGCGCGAGGGGGTGCTCTACTGCGCCGAGATCGGCCAGTATTCGCGCGCCGAGCAGAAAGGCCTCGCGTTCCTGCTGCCGAAGCTCGACAAGCACCACATCGTGCTGGTGGCGACGTCCAGCGAGCCGCTCGCGAACCTCGCCGCCGAAGGGCGCTTCGACGCGGCGCTGCTGGCGCAGCTGTCCGCGGGCGCGGTCGTGCTTCCGCCGCTGCGCGCGCGACGCGAGGACATTCCGACGCTGATCGAGCGGTTCTGGCGCGACGCCGCGGCCGGTGAGCGGGCGCAGCCGCTGCTCGCGACGCTGTCGCCGGTCGCGCTGACGGCGCTCGCCAACGCGTATTGGCCGGGAAACCTCGACCACCTGCGCAACGTCGTTGCGAACATGCTCGTCGTGCGCGGCGACATCACCCCGGAACACGTCAAGCGACTGCTGGGCGAAGCGGCGTCGCCCAACCAGGTGATCGCGCCCGAGATCACGACGCGGTTCTTCGAACTGCCGCTGCGCGAAGCCCGCGAGGCGTTCGAGCGCATCTATTTCGAGCAGCTGCTGGGACGCGAGCAGAGCAACATGAGCAAGGTGGCGGAAAAGGCAGGTCTCGAGCGCACGCACCTCTACCGCAAGCTGAAGCAGCTCAACATCCGTTTTGCGCGCCGCGGCGACGACAGCGCGGCCTGAATCAGGCCGGCGTCCCGATCGTGACCACGGCGACCGCATCCGCAGGACGGCAAGCGCGCATGCTTCCCCTCGTCGTCGGCGCGATCGGTGTCGTCTACGGCGACATCGGCACCAGTCCGCTATACACGCTGCGCACGGCGTTCACCGGGCCCTACGGCCTCTCGCTGACGCACGACAACATCCTCGGCGTCCTGTCGGCGATCGTCTGGGCGCTGCTGATCGTGGTCACGCTGAAGTACATCACGCTGATCATGCGTGCCGACAACCGTGGCGAGGGCGGGATACTCGCGCTCACGGCGCTGGTCTCGCGCGGGGTCGCCGACCGCGGCCGCCTGCGCTGGTGGCTCGTGGGGCTCGGGATCTTCGGGGCGGCGATGTTCTATGGCGACGGAATGATCACGCCCGCGATCACCGTGCTGGGCGCGGTCGAGGGCCTGGGCATCATCGCGCCGGCGATGCATCCTTTCATCGTTCCGGTCAGCGTCGTGATCCTGGTCCTGCTCTTCGCGATCCAGCGCAAGGGCACGGCGAGCCTCGGTGCGGTGTTCGGGCCGGTGATGCTGCTGTGGTTCATCGCCCTGGCGATGCTGGGGGCGCTGGAGATTGCGCGCCACCCCGCGGTGCTCGCGGCGCTCGACCCCGTGTACGCAGCGAGGTTCGCGGGGGCGAACCCGGCAACCGCGTTCGTCGCGATGGGGGCAGTCGTGCTGGCCGTGACCGGCACCGAGGCCCTCTACGCCGACATGGGGCACTTCGGGAGGAGCCCGATCCGGCGCGCGTGGCTTTTCCTCGTCTTCCCCGCGCTGCTGTTCAACTACTTCGGGCAGGGCGCGCTGATCCTGCACGATCCGGGGGCGATCCAGAACCCGTTCTACCTGCTGGCCCCGGACTGGGGACGCATGCCGCTGCTGCTGCTCGCGACCGCCGCCGCCATCATCGCCTCCCAGGCGGTGATCTCAGGCGCATTTTCGCTGACGCGCGCCGCGATCCAGATGGGCTACTGCCCGCGCCTCACGATCGAGCACACCTCGGAGCGCACGATCGGCCAGATCTACGTGCCGTTCATCAACTGGATGCTGCTGGTCGCGATCATTGCCCTGGTCCTGGGCTTCCGCACTTCCGACAACCTCGCGAGCGCGTACGGCATCGCGGTGACGATGGCGATGCTGATCGATTCGATCCTGATCTTCGTCGTCATGCGCCGGATCTGGCGCTGGCCCAAATGGGTGGCGGTGCTGGTCGCAGCGCCGCTGCTCGCCGTCGATCTGACGTTCCTCGCGTCGAATTCGCTGAAGATACCGGATGGCGGCTGGTTCCCGCTGCTGATCGGCGGGGCCGTGTTCACGCTTCTGACGACCTGGAAGCGCGGTCGCGCGATCCTGATGCGGCGGCTCGCCGAGGACGCGATGCCGCTCGACCTGTTCATCCAGAGCATCGAGGCGTCGCCGCCCACGCGGGTGCCGGGAACCGCGGTGTTCCTCACCTCGACGGCCGACCGCGTGCCGCACGCGCTGCTGCACAACCTCAAGCACAACAAGGTCCTGCACGAGCGGGTCGTCTTCCTGACGATCGTGACCAAGGACATTCCCTACGTCGCGGAGGCCGACCGCGTCGAGATCGCGCCGATGGGCTGCGACTTCTACCGGATGGTGGCCAAATACGGATTCAAGGACGAACCCGACGTCCCGGAGCTGCTCGAGGACTGCGGCCGCAACGGCTTCGCTTTCGACATGATGGAGACATCGTTCTTCGTTTCGCGCGAGACGCTGATCGCGACCGTGTCGCCCGGCATGGCGCTGTGGCGGGAGAAGCTGTTCGTGTCCATGTCGAAGAACGCCACCAAGGCGTCGGAGTTCTTCCACGTGCCGACCAACCGCGTGGTCGAGCTCGGCACGCAGGTCGAGCTCTGACCCCGATTTCCAAATTGAAAACGCCGGCCCGCGGCCGGCGTCGAGATGAACCCCGAGGGTCTGCGTTATTGCAGTGATGCCATCTGGGCGCGCATCGTCTTCAGCGCCTTGCTTTCGATCTGGCGGATCCGCTCCGCGGAGACGCCGTACTCGTTGGCAAGCTCCTGCAGCGTGAGCGACGTGTCGTCGTCGCGCAGCCAGCGTGCCTCGATGATGCGCCGGCTGCGGGCGTCGAGCCTCGACATCGCCGAGCGCAGGCCTTCGCTGCGGTTCGCGGCCGTCTCGGCGCGCTCCAGGACCACCGGCGGCTCCTCGTCGGGATCGGCGAGGTAGGCGATCGGCGTGATCGATTCCTCGTCACCCGGCGTCGGATCCAGCGAGACATCCCCGCCCGAGATCCGCGTCTCCATCTCGAAGACCTCTTCGGGCTTGACGCCGAGCTGCTTCGCGATGGCATCGGCCTGGCCGCGCGTCAGCGCGGCCGACGACACCTTCATGCTGCGCAGGTTGAAGAACAGCTTGCGCTGCGCCTTGGTCGTCGCGATCTTGACCAGCCGCCAGTTGCGCAGGACGTATTCGTGGATCTCGGCCTTGATCCAGTGCAGGGCGAACGAGACCAGCCGGACGCCGCGTTCCGGGTCGAAGCGACGCACGGCTTTCATCAGCCCGATGTTCCCTTCCTGGATCAGGTCGGCCTGCGGAAGGCCGTAGCCCATGTAGTTGCGCGAGACGGCGACGACCAAGCGCAGGTGCGAAAGCACCAACCCGCGCGCCGCCGCCACGTCCTCATGGTTCCTCCAGCGCCGGCCGAGGTCGACTTCCTGCTCCGCGGTCAGCAGCGGAAAACGGTTGACCGCCTGGATGTAGTGATCGAGGCTCCCCAGCGAGGCCGGGGTCGGAAACGTCAATGCACTTCCGGACATCGAGTTCTCCTTTCGTGGGCGGCGGGGTGTCGATTGCCGAGTACCGCCCGGCGCCATTTTAGCACTCGCCAACTAAGAGTGCTAATGCCGGCAAATGGTTCCCGAGAAAATCAGTCGGGTATACGAGGATCGCCCCGGACACGGGCGGCGTCGCACGGTTGGGCCGCGGGATGGGCGCGCGGTTCCCGGGACACGTCCGTCGGCCCGGAAGCTTCGGCGCCCCGGCTGGGAATGCTTGCCGCGTCTTGCGAGCGTGCACCCACACTCATCGCCAGGCCCAGCCCGGCGGCGGCAAGGCGGTTACCCCGGTTGTTCCGGCGGGAGCAGCGCGTCGACGAACTCGCGGGCGCGAAACGGCTGCAGGTCGTCGACTCCTTCGCCGACGCCGATGAACTTCAGCGGAATCGGGTGCTGCCGCGCGATCGCGGCGATGATCCCGCCCTTGGCGCTTCCGTCGAGCTTGGTCATCACGAGCCCGGTGAGTCCGATCGCGGCGTCGAAGGCCTTGACCTGCGCCAACCCGTTCTGTCCGGTGTTGGCATCGAGGACCAGCCATACCTCGTCCGGCGCCTGCGCGCGCGCCTTGCCCAGCACGCGCTTGATCTTCTTCAGCTCCTCCATCAGGTGGAGCTGCGTCGGAAGGCGACCGGCGGTGTCGGCGAGCACGACGTCGATTCCCCGCGCACTCGCCGCCTGCACGGCGTCGAACATGACCGCCGCGGGGTCGCCCCCTTCCTGTTGGATGACGGTGACGTCGTTGCGCTCGCCCCAGACCGCGAGCTGCTCGCGCGCGGCCGCGCGGAAGGTATCGCCTGCGGCCAGCAGCACCGACAGCCGCTGCTGATGCAGCCACTTGGCGAGCTTGCCGATCGACGTGGTCTTGCCGGCGCCGTTGACGCCGGCCAGCATGATCACGCAGGGCCGCGCCGGCGCGACGGCCCAGGGCGACTCGAGCCTGCCCACGAGATCGACCAGCGCCTCGCGCAGCAAGGCCCGGGGATCGGCGTCGGGGCCGGCGCGGCGGTACCGGTTGCCGAGCTCGTCGAGGAGGTGGGCCGTCGCTTCGACGCCGACGTCTGCGCCGAGCAGCGCCGCCTCGAGCGCGTCCAGCGCCTCGTCGTCGAGCACGCGGCGCCGGAAAGCCCCGGCGAGCGCCCCGGCGAGCTTGTCGCGCGAAAGCTCCAGGCCCGCCTTGAGGCGGTCGGTCCACGAGCGACGGGGTGCCGCCGCCTCGGCGGCGGGCGCCGCGGCGACATCGTTGCCGGCGTCGCCGACCGTGTCGGCAACCGGGGGCTGCGCGGTCGCGGTCCCGGGCGCCGGCGGGGTTTCCTTGGCGGGCTTGCGCTTGAAGAGGTCGAACATCAGGGGTGACGACGTGGCCGGTGGCGCTCCAAGGCGCAGTCGGCGCGGAGCTTCGCCGCCGTCCGGATTGGACGGCACGCGGGAAAGCTGGAATTCTACCGGTCCGCTGCCGACCTCTCGCCCGTGCCTGCACCCAACCGAGTACGCATCATCGGCGGCCGTCATCGCGGCCGCCAGGTCCGCGTTCCCGATGCTCCGGGCCTGCGCCCGACGCCGGACCGGGTGAGGGAGACGGTGTTCAACTGGCTGGGGCAGGACCTGACTGGCGCACGGACGCTCGACCTGTATGCCGGGACGGGGATCCTGACGCTCGAGGCCTGCTCGCGTGGCGCCGCGCTGTCGGTCGCGGTCGACCGCAATCCGGCGCTGATCCTCGCGTTGCGCAGTGCCGCCGAGGCGATGGGCATCGACGCGATCGAGACCCACGTCGGCGACGCCCTCGTTTGGGCCGCGCGCGAGACGCGCGATTTCGACGTGATCTTCGCCGATCCGCCGTTCGCCGAGGACCCGTGGTCCGCGCTGTTCGACCGGGCCGCCCGCCTGCTCGCGCCGGAGGGCCGCCTGTACGCGGAGGCCGGCAGGATGCTCTCCCCGCCGCCGGGGCTGTCGATCGTCCGCCATGCGAAGGCGGGGCAGGTGCATTATCATCTGCTTGCCCCTGCAGCCCCGCCCTGACCGTCCCGGCGACGCGATGTCCCCGCGCCGCCCGCCACCGCGAAGCCCCCGAAGATGAAAGTCGTCTACCCCGGCACGTTCGACCCGTTTACCCGCGGGCACGAGGATCTGGTGCGTCGCGCTTCGCGCCTGTTCGAATCCGTCGTCGTCGGGATCGCCGACAGCGAGGCGAAGCGGCCGTTCTTCAGCGTCGACGAGCGCCTCGCGATGACGCGCGAAGTGCTGCGTCCCTATCCGAACGTCGAGGTCCTGAGCTTCTCGTCGCTGCTGATGGATTTCGTCCACGCGCAGGGCGCATCCGTGATCCTGCGGGGCCTGCGCGCGGTGTCGGACTTCGAGTACGAGTTCCAGATGGCGGGAATGAACCGCAACCTCTACCCCGAGATCGAGACACTGTTCCTGACGCCCGACGAGAAGTACATGTTCGTCTCGGCGACGATCGTGCGCGAGATCGCGCGCTTCGGGGGCGACGTCTCGAAGTTCGTGCATCCGGTGGTCTCCGAGGGCCTGCGGCGCAAGGTCGCGGCGCTCTGACGCCACGACAGTCGCCAACCGTGATCAGCAACCCCGGACGCGAACGCAGGTGAGGCCGCCATGGCGCTGATGATCACCGACGAATGCATCAATTGCGACGTCTGCGAGCCCGAGTGCCCGAACGACGCGATATCGCAGGGCCCGGAGATCTACGTGATCGACCCGGCGAAGTGCACCGAGTGCGTCGGGCATTTCGACAAGCCGCAATGCCGCGAGGTCTGTCCGGTCGACTGCATTCCCGTCGATCCGGATTTCGTCGAGCCGCGCGAAGCGCTGCAGCGCAAGTACGAGGCGCTGATGCGGGCGAAGGCGCCGGCCGGCACGCCGGTGGACGCGAAGAGCGGCGCCGCGTAGGACGGCCGTCTTCAGCCGTTGGCCGCGAGCGGCAGGCCTTCGGGCGCTTCGATGATCAGGTCCACCGCGGCGACCTGCCTGCGCAGGCCCTGGCGCTGGGTCTCGAGCGCCTCGCGCGACTGCTCGAGCTCGACGATGCGGGTCTCGAGCTCGTCGCTCGCGCGGTGGATGCGACGGATGCTGTCGAGCCTGCGCCGCAGCTGGATGTGGTGCTCGCGCACCTGCGTCTCCAGCGGCGACATCACTGCCTTGAGCCACGCCTCGACGTCGCGGTTCGCGACCTTGTAGATGTGCTTGGAGCGTGACGCGATCGACTCGAAGAACTGCTTCATCAGCGGGTACTTGGCCTTGCTGACCATGTTCCACAGCGTGTTGAAATGGGTGTTGTACGCACGCTCCATGCGCTCGATTTCCTTCAGGTACTTCAGCACCGAGAACTGAGGGGGGACGAAGGTCTCGAGGGCGTGCTCGTGGGCGAAGCGCGTGTACATCGCCCGCATCAGGTCGTGGATCTCGGCCGCCTGGCGGCCCGCCTGGTCGAAATCGGCGCGCAGCCGCGCAAAGAATTCGCCCATGGCCTCGCGCACGCCTTTGGTGAACGGGCTCTCCTCGATGCGGGTGCGGGTGCGCGCGGCGTTCTGGCGCAGCGCCGACAGCCCGATCACGTCGAACAGGTCGTTGGTGTGCTGCGTGAAGACGTTGCGCAGCGCCGTGTAGCGCGCGAGGCCTTTCTCGAAGACCTCCTTCTCTTCCTGCACGCGCGCCATCATGTGGACGACGACGTCCTGGTTCTTGCCGCGCAGCGCCGTCAGCTCGGCGAGCTGCTCGACGATGCTGCCGGTGCGCGAATCGAGGATCGAGCGGATCGACCCGGTCATCGCGCGGACCTCTCCCTGCGTGGCAGCCCCGACGAAGTCGCGCTTGGCGGGGATCAGCTTGCGAGACAGCGAGTGCTCGAGGACCGGCAGGCGGCTTCGCGCGAGCAGCGCATCGTCGCCATTGACCTTGGCGAGCAGCGCCTTCTGCGCCGACACCGCGAACACCTGCGTGGGCGGGATGCCGAGCATCGATGCGCTCTGCTCGACCTGGCGGTCGATCTCGGCGTTGATCTCGACCTCTTCCTTCAGGTCGTCCCACAGGCCGTCGATCTTGTTCAGCACCACCAGCCGCGTCGCCCGCGTCGATGCGTCCTCGCCGGCGAGGTGACCGTTCCAGACGTCGAGGTCGGTCTTGGTCACGCCGGCGTCCGCAGCGAGCAGGAACAGGATCGCGTGGGCGCTCGGCAACAGCGACAGCGTGAGCTCGGGTTCGGTGCCGATCGCATTGAGGCCGGGCGTGTCGAGGATCACCAGTCCCTGCTGCAGCAACGGATGCGGGAAGTTGATGATCGCGTGGCGCCAGGCAGGGATGTCGACGCTGCCTTCGTCGCCACGCTCCAGCGCGGCGAGGATGTCGTCATCCCGGTCGCTGTAGAGGCCGTACTTGCGCGCGAGCGCGACGGGCACGCGCTTGACCTGCGACACCCGCGCCAGCGCCTCGGCCATCCGGTCGGCGGCGCCGAGGTCGAGCGGAAAGCTGACCCACTCGTCGGCGTAGTCCTTGAATTCGCTGACCGACGCATCCTTCAGCCGTGTCTCGATCGGCAGCAGGCGGATCGACGGCGGGCGCGACGGGTCGTAGAGCAGCTCGGTCGGGCACATCGTCGTGCGCCCGGCCGAGGACGGGAGCAGGCGTTGGCCGAAGTCGGCGAAGAAGATCGCGTTGATCAGCTCGGACTTGCCGCGCGAGAACTCGGCGACGAACGCGACGACCAGCTTGTCCTGCTGCAGGCGCTCGAGGAGTTGCTGGACCTTGATCTCGACCTGCGCATCGGCCAGGTCCTGCTGCTGCAGCCATTCGTGCAGCGACGAAATCCCGGCCGAGAGGCGGCGGCGCCAATCGGCGTAGCCCTCGAAACGGGCAGCGAGGTCGCGTGAGGCAGTCATGCAGCCGGCCCTTCCGGGTCGCGCGCGGAATTTAGGAGTCGAATGGGCATACCAATCAACGGCAGGCAAGCACAAGTCGTGCCGGGGCCGTGCCGCGTCTGGCCGTGCCGAACCGGGATGGCGGGGCCCCGGCGTCGAACGTCACAACCTGCCGGCACCGCGCCCCGACGTCCGCAGTGCCCGTCGCGAGCGGCAGGCGAGCGTCACCGCCGCTGGCATTTCGGGCAGTGGAACGACGAGCGCTGTCCGATGCGCGACACGCGGATCGTCGACGCGCAGACGCGGCAGGGTTCGCCTGCGCGTCCGTACACGAAATACCCGAGCTGGAAGTATCCTGACGAGCCGTCCGAGCCGACGTAGTCGCGCAGCGTGCTTCCGCCCTTGGCGATCGCTTCGGTGAGGACGTCACGCACGCTCGCCACGACCCGGGCGAGGCGGGGCTTCGAAACGCTGCGTGCCGAAAGCGCGGGCCGGATGCCGGCGCGGAACAGCACCTCGTTCGCATAGATGTTCCCGACGCCGGTGACGACGCGGTTGTCCATCAGCGCGAGCTTGATCGCCGCGCTGCGCGAGCGTGTCGTGCGCCAGAGGTAGTCGGCATCGAATGCCGCGTCGAAGGGCTCGGGCCCGAGCGACGCCAGCAGCGGGTGGCGCTCGACATCCGATTCGACCCAGAGCATCGCGCCGAAGCGGCGCGGATCGCGATAGCGCAGCGTTGTTCCGTCCGCGAACACGATGTCGACGTGGTCGTGCCGGGTCCTCGGCGGAGGTCCGTGCCAGATGCGCAGCGATCCGGTCATGCCGAGATGGACGAGCAGCGCCGCTTTGCCGCTGCGCAGCAGAAGGTACTTGCTGCGGCGGTCGACGCGATCGATCGTCGCGCCGCGCATCCGTGCTTCGAGGTCGGCGGGAACCGGCCAGCGCAAGCGCCGGTCGTACACGTCCACGCGCAGAACACTGCGGCCGGTCACGTGCGGCGCGATGCCTCGACGCGTGGTTTCGACTTCAGGGAGCTCTGGCATGGCGGATCGCTGTCGCGGCACGCGCCGGCGCATCGATGGCGGCAGCGGCGGAGCCGAGAGGCCGCGCCCGACTATAGTAATCTAACCGTGGTCCCTGCCCTGCCGGGGACGCGAAGGTGTGCCTGCCGATGACCGTGTCCCGATTCCTCGCTTTTCCCGCGATCGCCGCGCTCGCGATCGGCGCGACCGCCGCCGCGGCGCAGACCTCGGCAGCCGCCACGAAGCCCGTTGCCGCGCCAGTCGCGAACGGCTCCGCGGTGAACCTGACCGCGGACCTGTTCTACCGGCTGCTGCTCGGCGACGTCGCCTTGCAGCGGGGCCACGCCGACGTCGCGGCGCGCGCGTACATCGATGCAGCGCGCGACGCGAAGGATCCCCGGCTCGCGGACCGCGCGACCGAGATCGCGATCGCGAGTCGCCAGCGCGCACTGGTCGAGGAAGCGGCCGCGCTGTGGCGCAAGCTGGATCCCGAGGCGGAGCGCCCGAAGCAGGTGCTCGAGGCGCTCGCGGCCAACGGCGGCCACGGACCGCTTCCGCTGTCGGCCGGCGCGGAGGAATTGCGCGCGAGGCTGGAGCAGGTGCTGTCGAAGGCCGCGCTGTCGGGCCAGGGTGTCGGCCCGGTGTTCCTGCAGATCAACGAGCTGTTCGCGCGGCAGTCCGACAAGCGCGCCGTGCTGGCGCTGGTCCGCGATGTCGCCCAGCCGTATCCGAAGACCCCGGAGGCCCATTTCGCCGTCGCGCTCGCAGCCTTCATCGTCGGGCCCGACGACGAGGCCGCAGAGGCCGAGGCCGCCAACGAAATCGATCAGGCGCTGGCGCTCAAGCCGGATTGGGACCGCGCGGCGATCCTGAAAGGCGAGATCCTCGCGCGCAAATCGAAATCCGCGCAGGTCGCATGGCTCGAATCGTTCGTCGCGAAGGAACCGCTGTCCAGGTCGGTCAACGGCGCGCTCGCCCAGGTCTATGTCGACCAGAAGCGCTACGCGGACGCGCGGGCGCTGATGAAGAAGCTGTGGGACCACGAGCCGGCGTCGCACGAGCTCGAATTCGCGGTCGCCGCGATCGACCTCGAGATGAAGGATTATTCGGAGGCCGAGCGGCTGTTCGGCGAGTTGAAGCGCGCGGGCTACGGCGAGCCGGGTGCGATGGACCTCTACCTTGCCCAGGTCGCCGAAGAGCAGAAGCAGTACGACAAGGCGATCGAGCATTACCGGGCGGTCACCGACGGGGACCGCGCCTGGCTTGCGAAGCTGCGGATCGGCACGATGTACGGCAAGGAAGGCAAGCTCGCGCAGGCGCAGCGCTGGTTCGAAGGCCTGGACGCGGCCACCCCCGAGCAGAAGATCCAGGTCAGGCAGGCGCAGGCGCAGGTGCTGCGCGATGCCGGCGACGATGCGGGCGCATACCGCGTGCTCGAGAAGGGTCTCGCCGATCACCCCGATTCGCCCGACCTGATCTATGCCCTCGCGATGGCGGCCGAGAAGCTCGATCGCGTCGACGAAGCCGAGGTGCAGCTGAAGCGACTGGTGGAGATCAAGCCCGACGACGCGCAGGCGCTGAACGCGCTGGGCTACACGCTGGTCGACCGGACGCAGCGCACGAACGAGGGTTATGCGCTGATCGAGCGCGCGCACAAGCTCTCGCCCGACGATCCGTTCATTCTCGACAGCATGGGCTGGGCGCTCTACCGCCTGGGCCGTCTCGACGAGGCCGAACGCTACCTCGAGCGCGCACTCGACGGGAAGCCCGACCCCGAGATCGCGGCGCATCTGGGCGAGGTGCTATGGCGCAAGGGCGACCGCGACCGCGCGCGCGAGGTCTGGGAGGCCCAGCTCGCGGCGCACCCCGACAACGCGGTACTCAAGGAGACGATCCGGAGGCTCGAGCCATAGCGAGGGGCCGCGTCCTGCTCGTGATGGCTGCGGCGGTGCTCGCGGGTTGTGCTGTGCTGCCGCCGGCACCGACCGCGCCGGGCGCGGCGGGCGTGGCCGATCTGCCGTTCGCGGTCGACGGAAGGCTCTCGGCGCGCCATGGCGAGGAAGGCGTCGCGGGCGCGTTCACTTGGAACCACGAACCCGGGCACGATTCGATCGATCTTTCGACGCCGCTCGGACAGACGCTCGCCGAGATCGACGGGAATGCCGACGGCGTGCGCCTGCACCTGCCCGACGGCACCACGGACAGTGCGCCCGACTGGGGAACGCTGACCCGGCGCGCATTCGGTGTCACGATCCCGGTGGAGGGCCTCGCGTACTGGATACGGGGCGTGCCGCGCGCCGGTGCTCCGGCGCGCATCGAGCGCGACGCGCAAGGCCGCACCCTGGTGCTGCGCCAGGATGGCTGGGAGATCGTCTGTGGCTACGCGGACGATTCGGCGACCCGGCCCGACCGCGTGACGCTGCGCTACGCCGACACGCCGCCGATCGACGTCCGCGTCGTCGTCGATCGCTGGCAATGACGCGGGCCGCGCAGGTGCTGGTGGTCCCTGCGCCTGCCAAGGTGAATCTGTTCCTGCACGTCACCGGCCGGCGCGCCGACGGCTATCACACTCTCGAGTCGCTGTTCACGCTGATCGACCTCGCCGATGTGTTGACGATCGAGGACCGGGATGACGGCCGGATCCTGCGCGGCGCCGACGTTCCGGGCGTTCCCGAACACGACGACCTGGCGCTGCGCGCGGCGCATGCGCTGAGGCGGGCCTGCGGAACGCGCCGCGGCGCGGTGATTGCGCTGGACAAGCGGATCCCGCAGGGCGCAGGTCTGGGTGGCGGAAGCTCGGATGCCGCGAGCGTCCTGCTTGCGCTGAACCGGATGTGGTCGCTGTCGCTGTCCCGCGCGGAGCTCATCGGCATCGGCACGGACCTGGGCGCCGACGTTCCTTTCTTCCTCGGCGAGTGGGCGGCGCTCGCGCGTGGCGTCGGCGAGCGCCTGACGCCGATGTCGCTGCCGCAGTCGTGGCTCGCGTTGGCGATGCCTCCGGTGCAGGTCGCGACCGCAGTGATTTTCGCAGCACCGGAATTGACACGATCGACCGCGTCGGCGAAAATAGACGTCTTTTCCGAAGGTTACGGTCGGAACGATCTCGAGAGCGCGACGGCGGCCCGGTTTCCTCCGGTCGCCGAGGCGTTGCGCGCCTTGCGGCGGGCATCGCCGCACGCGCGGATGACGGGTTCGGGCGCATGCGCGTTCGCGGCGTTCGCCACCGCGGCCGAGGCCCAGGCTGGGCTGGCAGTGCTGCCCGCAGACATTCCGGGGCGCGTGGTCCGCACGGTCGCGCGACACCCGCTGGCGTCGTTCGCGTAAGGTTGCTTCAGGATCGGTCCGTGGCGGAGCGCGGAACGGACAGATTGCGCAGGTTTCCGCTGGGGAGTCGCCAAGTTGGTTAAGGCACCGGATTTTGATTCCGGCATTCGAGGGTTCGAATCCTTCCTCCCCAGCCATTCCCATGCCGACGCCGCCACGGTGACGGCCATCCGTTTCCGGCATCCGATGCGCGCCCCCGACCCTACCCCCGCCGTTCCACCCCGCCGCTCCCAAGGCTGACCCAGTCCCACTGTTCCGGATCCGAGTCGACAAATGTCCTTCGAGCGCATGCGGATTTTCACCGGCAATGCCAATCCGAAGCTGGCCGAAGCCGTCTGCCGCCACCTGAACATCAGCCTCGGCCGTGCCGTCGTCGGGCGCTTCTCCGACGGCGAGGTGATGGTCGAGCTGCTCGAGACCGTCCGCGGGCGCGACGCATTCATCCTGCAGTCGACCTGTGCGCCGACCAACGACAACCTGATGGAGGTGATGGTGATGGTCGACGCGCTGAAGCGCGCGTCGGTCGCGCGCGTGACGGCCGCCATTCCATACTTCGGCTACGCGCGGCAGGACCGCAGGCCGCGTTCGGCCCGCGTGCCGATCACTGCGAAAGTCGTCGCCGACATGCTGGCGACCGTCGGCGTCGATCGCGTGATGATGATGGACCTGCACGCTGACCAGATCCAGGGCTTCTTCAACATCCCGGTCGACAACATCTACGCGACGCCGGTGCTGCTCGGCGACCTCTGGAAGCGCAACTACGACAACCTGCTCGTCGTATCGCCCGACGTCGGCGGGGTCGTGCGCGCACGCGCGATCGCCAAGCGCCTCGACTCGGATTTGGCGATCATCGACAAGCGGCGGCCCAAGGCCAACGTGGCCGAGGTGATGAACATCATCGGCGACGTCGACGGCCGCACCTGCGTGATCATGGACGACATCGTCGACACCGCGAACACGCTGTGCAAGGCCGCGACCGCGCTGAAGGAGCACGGCGCGCAGAAGGTCATCGCGTATTGCACGCACCCGGTGCTGTCGGGCGGCGCGGTCCCGCGCATCGCCGACTCCGACATGGACGAGATCGTCGTCACCGACACGATCCCGCTGTCGCCCGAGGCGCAGACCTGCGCGAAGATCCGGCAGCTGTCCTGCGCGCAGCTCCTCGCCGAGACGATGACCCGCATCTCCAACGAGGAATCGGTGTCGTCGCTGTTCACCGAGTAGCGCCGATGCCCGGATCGCCATGCCCGAATCGATAGCCGCGGATCTCGCAGGCAAGTCCGTCCTGGTCACCGGCGCGTCGACGGGTATCGGCGCGGCCGCCGCGCGCGCCTTCGCGCGCGCGGGCTGTCGCGTCGCGATCCATTACAACGCGAGCCTGAACCGGGCCGAGGAGGTGGCAGCCGACGTCCGCTTCGCCGGGGCGCAGGCCTTCCTGGTCGGCGGCGACCTGAGGTCGTCGGCGAAGGCGCGCGAGGTCGTCGAAGCGGTCGCGGCGCATTACGGAGGCCTCGACATCCTGGTCAACAACGCAGGCGGGCTCGTCCGGCGCGTGCCGATCGCCGAGGTCGACGACGAGTACTTCGACGCGGTGGTCGACTTGAACGTCCGCTCGCTGGTCGCGGCGAGCGCGGCGGCGGTTCCCCACATGCGCAGGGCCGGACGCGGCAACATCGTCAACGTCACGTCGATCGCGGCACGCAACGGCGGCGGTGCCGGCTCGGTGATCTATGCGTCGGCGAAGGGTTTCGTGTCGACGTTCACGCGCGGGCTGGCGAAGGAGCTCGTCCGGGACGGGATCCGCGTCAACGCAGTGTCGCCGGGCGTCATCACGACGCCTTTCCACGAACGCTATTCGACGCCCGCGATGCTCGAAGCCTTCAGGACGGCGATCCCGATGTACCGGCTGGGGACCGCCGACGAATGCGCGGGCGCGTTCCTCTACCTCGCGTCCGACGCGCTGTCCGGGTTCGTGACCGGCCAGATCCTCGAGGTCAACGGCGGCCAGTTGATGCCGTAGCCATCCGCCTGCGGCTGGCGCAAACTCGAACCCAGGACGCGAGCCGCCGTTGCGGGAAGCGCGTCCTGTTCCGCGAGGGTCCGATGGCAACACCCCCCGAAGCTCCGTCGCCGCCCGCGCAACGCAGGCGCGAGACCCTGGCCGGGCTCGGCGCGAGCCTGCGCTCGTTGCACCGCGTGCTGGTCGAGCGCTCCCGCCGCGATTTCGAGCGGCAGCGTCACGCGATCCTCGGTGCCGGCGAGCTGCTGAAGCTCCTGACCAGCGATGCGCACTTCGCGTGGCTGCGCGAGCTGTCCGAGCTGATCGTCGACCTCGACATCTTCCTCGATGTCGATCCGGCCCCGGGGGACGATGACGCAGCCGCGGTCCGCGCGGAGGTCGAACGCCTGCTCGCTCCGCCGCCCGGTGTGGCGACCGACGTCGCCGGGGCCGCTGCCGCGCCTCCGGCTCGCACGGAGCCTGCGGCGCCCGACGTAGCGCCCGACCAGGGGTTCGGCGCGCACTACTGGACCTACGTCCATGACGACCCCCAGGTCGCGATCGCGCACGGCGAGGTGAAGCAGGCGCTTTCGCGCCTGCCGAGTCCGCGCGACGTCGACGAGGCAGCGGTGCTGCACGCGCGGCACCTGTTCCGCGAGGCGCGCAGCCACCGCTGACCCCTCAAAACCCCAAAACCCGAAAACCGCGGAAAACCGGGACGCACCACGTTTTAAAACGTGGTGCGTCCCGGTTTTCCGTCCCGGTTTTTTCGGTACGGTTTCCTGCTATAATTCAAGGCTTTCCGCGCGCCGGCCGGCACGCGGGCGTCGACCATGGCGGACGACCGGCATCGATCCCGGAAGGCCGCAGACAAACCTGAAGGAGTCGCCACCAATGGCCACGATCGAATTCACCGCGTTTGCCCGCACGACCGAAGGACGCGGCGCGTCGCGCCGCATGCGCCGCGGAGGCAAGACCCCCGGCATCGTCTACGGCGGGGCCGCGAAGCCGCAGCCGATCGAGCTCGACCACAACGCGCTGATCCACGCGCTGCGCAACGAAGTGTTCCACGCGTCGATCCTGTCGATGAAGGTCGACGGCGCGACGACCCGCGTCCTGTTGCGCGACGTCCAGATGCATCCGTTCCGCAACGAGGTGCTCCACGTCGACTTCCAGCGCATCGACGAGGCGAAGAAGATCCACATGAAGGTGCCGCTGCACTTCGTCAACGCGGACGTGTCGCCGGCGGTCAAGACGCAGGGCGCGATCATCAGTCACGTGAAGACCGAGCTCGACATCGCCTGCCTGCCGAAGGACCTGCCTGAATTCATCGAGGTCGACCTCTCGGGCCTCGACACCACGCATTCGCTGCACGTTTCCGGCGTCAAGCTGCCCGCCGGCGTGACCGCCGTCACGCACAGGACGGGGGACCCGGTCATCGCCACGGCGGTCGTGCCGAAGGCCGCGGCCGAGACCGAGGAGACCGTTGCCGCGGCGGCCGAGCCTGCCGCAGGCGCTGCCGCTGCCACGGAAGCCAAGCCGGCCGAAGCGAAGGGCGCGGAGAAGGCAGGCGAGAAGAAAGAAGCGGGCAAGGACGAGAAGAAGAAGTAATCGGCCGTGCTCGACCGCCCCGCGGTTGCGGTCCCGGCCCCGTGCCGGGTCCCGCGAGCGGATGCCGGCCCGCAGGGGGCTTCTGTCGGCGGGCTTTTCGTTCGTCCGGCTGACGATCGATGAGCATGCCGATCCGACTGGTCGCGGGACTCGGCAATCCCGGGCGCGGCTACGCGGCGACGCGGCACAACGCGGGATTCTGGTTCGCCGACGAGCTCGCGGCGAGGCTTTCGGCGTCGTTCTCGGTGGAGCCGAAGTTCGCGGCGGACGTCGCCCGCACGGGCGCGCTGCGGATCTGCAAGCCGACGACGTTCATGAACGGCTCCGGGCGCGCCGTCGCGGCGATCGCGCGCTTCTATGGCATCGAGCCCGGGGAGATCCTCGTCGTCCACGACGAGCTCGACCTCAGGCCGGGCGAGGCGAAGCTCAAGCTGGGCGGGGGCCATGCCGGGCACAACGGCCTGCGCGACATCCATGCGCAGCTCGGCAGCGCGGACTTCTGGCGGCTGCGGCTGGGCATCGGGCATCCGCGCGAATCGCAGGTGCCCGAGCGCGAGGTCGTCGACTACGTGCTGAAGCCCCCGGCGACGGAGGATCGCGGCGCGATCGAAGCGGCGATCCTGCGCGCGATCGGCGCGTGGCCCGACATCGCGCGCGGGGACATGGAACGCGCGATGCTCGCATTGCACACACGACCGCGCGACGCAGGCGTCGCGCCCAACGGGGCCGGAACATGAGCGTCAGATGCGGAATCGTAGGATTGCCCAATGTGGGAAAGTCGACGCTGTTCAATGCACTCACCAGGGCAGGCATCGCCGCCGAGAACTACCCGTTCTGCACGATCGAGCCGAATGTGGGGATCGTCGAGGTGCCGGATCCGCGGCTCGCCGCGCTCGCCGCGATCGCGAAGCCGCAGAAGGTGATCCCGGCGACGGTCGAGTTCGTCGACATCGCCGGCCTGGTCGCTGGGGCGTCGAAAGGAGAGGGGCTCGGCAACCAGTTCCTCGCCACCATCCGCGAGACCGACGCCATCGCCCACGTGGTGAGATGTTTCGAGGACCCGAACGTCGTCCACGTCGGCGGCAAGGTCGACCCGATCAGTGACATCGGGACGATCAACACCGAGCTTGCACTCGCCGACCTCGCCGCGGTCGACAAGCAGATGTCCAAGGTCGAGAAGCTCGCGCGCGCCGGGGGCGACAAGGAGGCGCAGCGCACCCACGCCGTGCTCGCACGCGTCCGCGCCGCGCTGAACCAGGCGAAACCCGCCCGCACCGTCGAGCTCCATGACGAGGAGCGGGCGCTGCTGAAGCCGTATTTCCTTCTGACGATGAAGCCGACGCTCTACGTCGCGAACGTCTCCGAGCACGGTTTCGAGGGCAACCCGATGCTCGAGGAGCTCCGGCGCCACGCGCAGGCCGAGAAGACCCCGGTGGTCGCGATCTGCGCCGCGATGGAGGCGCAGATCGCCGACCTCGACGCCGAGGACAAGGACATCTTCCTCGCCGACATGGGGATGACCGAGCCGGGGCTCGACCGGCTGATCCGCGCCGGATACGATCTGCTCGGCCTGCACACGTATTTCACCGCAGGCGAGAAGGAGGTCCGCGCGTGGACGGTCGCGAAGGGCGCGACGGCGCCGCAGGCGGCGGGCGTCATCCACACCGATTTCGAGCGCGGATTCATCCGCGCCGAGGTGATCGCCTACGCCGACTACACCGCGCTCAAGGGCGAGCAGGGTGCGAAGGAAGCGGGCAGGATGCGACTGGAAGGCAAGGACTACGTCGTGCGTGACGGCGACGTGATGCACTTCCGCTTCAACGTCTAGGGCGGCCGCGGGCCGCGCAAGGGGGTCTTTCGATGCGCATCGCCGCCGATGAATGCGCCTGGCTGGCGTCGCGGGGCGCGCGTTGGGTCGCGACCGCCGCGGTCATGCTGCTCTCCGCCTGCGCGACGATGCTGCCGGGCATCCCGCCCCGCATCGACGTCGTGGGCGTCAGCCTCGACCGCATCGTCGGGTCCGATGCGTATTTCAGCGTCGCCGTGTCGATCTCGAATCCCGACGACCGCGACGTCGTCATCGAAGCACTCGACGGAACGCTGTCGATCGAGGGGCAGGAGGTCGCCAAGGGCGACCTCAAGGCGCCCGTGCACGTGCCTGCGCACGGCAGTGCGAACGCCGAGTTCTCGGCGCGCACCGGCATGGACGCCGTGCTGCTCGCGGTCGCGAAGGCGATGCAGCGCGGTGCGCGCACGCACCCGTCGGCGGTGCCGCCCTCGCTCCACTACCTGATCGAGGGCCGCGCGAAGCTCGCGGGCGGCGCGAGCCTGCCTTTCTCACGCAGCGGGGACGTCGGGGGATCGAAGTGACGGCGCTGCGCTTCACCAAGATGCAGGGGCTGGGAAACGATTTCGTCGTCGTCGACGCGACGCGCGCTCCGTTCACGCTCGCTCCCGCTGACATCCGGCGCCTCGCCGATCGTCGTTTCGGAGTCGGCTGCGACCAGGTGCTGGTCGTCGAGGCTGCCCGCGGGGACGCCGATTTCCGCTACCGGATCTTCAACTCGGACGGCGGCGAGGTCGAGCAGTGCGGCAACGGGGCGCGCTGCTTCGTCGTCTTCGTCCGCGAGCACGGGCTGACCGACAAGCGCGAGATCCGCGTCGAGACCGCAGGCGGATTGATCGTCCCGCGGATGGAGCCCGACGGCGAGGTGATCGTGGACATGGGGGTGCCGCGGTTCCTGCCCGAGGAGGTCCCTTTCACCGGGGGCGCCGGTGGCGTCGTCGAGCCGCTGGACGTCGACGGGACCGTCGTGCAGATCTCGGTGCTTTCGATGGGCAACCCGCACGCGGTGCAGGTCGTCGCCGACGTCGACACCGCACCGGTCGCGACGATGGGACCGTTGATCGAGCGGCACCCGCGGTTTCCCCGGCGCGTCAATGCGGGATTCATGCAGGTCGTCGATCGCGCTACCATTCGACTGCGCGTCTTCGAACGGGGTGCGGGCGAGACGCTCGCCTGCGGAACCGGCGCCTGCGCGGCGGTCGTCGCCGGAATCCGGCGCGGCCTGCTCGATGCGAGCGTCCGGGTGGTCACGCGCGGGGGCGATCTCGCGATCGCGTGGCGGGGAGGCGATGCGCCGGTCATGATGAAAGGCCCGGCCTGCACGGTCTTCGAAGGCGAGTGGCGCGGCTGACCGGACCTGCGCAGGCGCCCCGGGATCGATCAACACGCTGTCAACGACCAAGGACCTGGATGGACGCGAGTGTCGTCGCCGAATACCTGAAGCAGCACCCGGATTTCTTCGAGGACTACGCCGACATCGTAGCCGAGATCTTCGTGCCGCACCCGCACGGCGGCCACGCGATCCCGATCGCCGAACGCCAGATCCTCACGCTGCGCGACCGGATTCGCGATCTCGAGCGGCAGCTCGCCGAGCTGGTCCGCCACGGCACCGAGAACGATGTCATCAGCGAGAAGCTCCATCGCTCGACGCTCGCGCTGTTCGCCGCGCGCGACCTCGAGACGACGCTGGCCGTTCTGTCGCACAGCCTGAAGGAGGATTTCGCGGTGCCCCAGGTCGCGATGCGCATCTGGGACGCGGACCCGGGCGAGGCCCGGCTTCCCGAGCTCGCGGAAGTTTCGACGGAAGTTCGCGACTATGCGGACCACCTGCGCGGACCCTACTGCGGCGCCCAGGCGGCAGAGGGGTCGCGCGCGTGGTTCGAGGACGGCGAGTCGCTGGGCTCGTTCGCGTACCTGCCGCTGCGCACCGAGACCACGTTCGGCGTGCTCGCCCTCGCCAGCCGCGACGCCCAGCGCTTCCATTCCGCGATGGGGACCGTCTACCTGCTGCGCCTCGCCGAGCTCGCGAGCATGGCGATCGCGCGTTTCCTGCCCGCGTCCTAGCGCTCCCGCGATGTCCGCGACCATCGCAGCGCCTGCAGGAACTTCGGAGGAGAACGCGGCGCTGTTCGACGCGTTCGCCACCCATCTGGCGCCGCGCCCCATCCACACCCGCAGTGCCTACCTGCGCGATGTCGTGCAGCTGCTGTCGCTCGCCGGCACTGCGCCCGTCGCGCGGCTGTCGCGGGCCCAGTTGATGCGCCACATCGCGACGCTGCACGGGCGCGGACTTTCGGGGCGGAGCCTCGCGCGGGCCCTGTCGGCGTGGCGGGCGTTCTATCGTTTCCTGCTGGAGCGCGACCGGTCGCTGGGCGACGATCCCTGCGCGGGCATCAAGGCGCCGAAATCGCCGCGACGGCTGCCGTCCGCACTGTCGCCCGAGGAGGCCATGCGGCTGGTCACGATCGATGATGCCGATCCGCTGGCGATGCGCGACCGCGCGCTGCTCGAGCTCGCCTATTCGTCGGGGTTGCGCCTGTCGGAGCTTGCGCAGCTCGACCTCGGGGCCTGCGACCTCGCGGTCGGGGAGGTGCGCGTGCTCGGCAAGGGCAGCAAGGAGCGCATCGTGCCGGTGGGAAGCGCGGCACGCGCCGCGATCCAGCGATGGCTCGCGGTCCGGGGCACCCTGGCGGCCGCGGGCGAGACCGCGATGTTCGTCGGCCGGCCGGGGCGCAGGCTTTCGCCGCGGGCGATCGAGCGCAGGCTCGCGCAGTGGGCCGTCAGGCAAGGCCTGACGCGCCACGTCCACCCGCACATGCTGCGGCATTCGTTCGCGAGCCATGTGCTGCAGTCGTCGGGCGACCTGCGCGCCGTGCAGGAGATGCTGGGCCACGCGTCGATCGCCAGCACGCAGGTGTACACGCACCTCGATTTCCAGGCGCTCGCGAAGGTCTACGACGCTGCGCACCCGCGCGCGCGGCGCAGGAAGCGCGGCACGGGCTGAATCCGCGCGCAGGCGCTTCAGTCCCGCTTCGGCAGCGCATCGGCGGCGTCGAAGAACGCCGCGATGACGCGGGTGTGGCGCCGCTCGTTCAGGCACACGACGTGCGCGTGCGTCCGCACGTCGGCGTCGATGATCGGGACCGTGCGCAGCCGGCGATCGGGAACGAATTCGATCTCCGACACGGCTGAGATGCCGAACCCCTCCAGTGCGGCCTCGCGCACCGCCTCCCGGCTGCCGATCTCGATCGCGACGCGAGGCACGACGCCGGAGGCGCGTAGCGCGTCGTCGAGCGCCTTGCGGGTCGTCGATCCGCGCTCGCGCACGATCATCGGCTCCCCCGCGAGCTCGGCGATCCGGATGCCGCGACGGCGGGCGAAGCGGTGGTCCGTCCGCACGAGGATCACGACGTTGTGCGACCTGAACGGGGTGAAATGAAGCCGCGGGTCGGCCGCGTAGTGGGCCAGCACCGCGACGTCGGTGTGCCGCTCGAGCAGGCCCTGGACGACCTGCTCCGAGTTGCCCACGGCGATCGCGAGCTCGATCGCGGGATGGCGCTGCCGGAACGCTCCGAGGATCGCCATCACGTGATAGGGTCCGACGGCGCCCACGCGCAGGTGTCCGGCGCGCAGCTCGCCGGTGTTCCTGAGCAGTGCCAGCGCTTCTCCCTCCTGCTCGAAGATGCGCTGCGCGATCGCGTAGAGCGCATCGCCCGTGTCGGTCAGCGCGACGCTCCGCCCGCGACGCAGGAACAGCTCGATGCCGTACGCCGCCTCCAGCGCGCGCACCTGCGAGGTGACGGTCGGCTGGCTCACGTGCAGCGCCCGCGCGCCCGCGGTGAAGCCGCCGTGACGCGCGACTGCGTAGAACGACCGGAGGTGGGCGAGCCGCATAGAAGGATTCTATGTGAATCGTGCAATTTTTGTATTGGATGAATGCCAGCGACCCCCGGATACTGTGTCCAAGGCCTGCGGCCGCGGGGAGGCGGCGCGGGCGTCATCGAGCTTTCACGATCCGGTGGAACACTGTGCCCTCGCCAGGGGCAGGGGGTGGTCGTGTTGCGGTGGACGTTTCACAATCCGGTCGAGGTGACGTTCGGGGAGGACGCGCTCGACCGCCTGCCGGCAGTGCTCGGCGCGCGGACCGCCGCGCTGGTGACGTTTCCCGAGGCCTCGGCGCTCGGATACGTCGCGCGCGTGTCGCGGTTGCTCGGGCCCGCGCTCGCAGGCGTCGTCGACGACATTGCGCCGAACCCCGATGTTGCCGAGCTCTCGCGACTGCACGCGCGCTTCAGGCACGAATTCGGACACTGCGACGCGATCGTCGCGCTGGGCGGCGGCAGCGTGCTGGACACCGCCAAGGTCCTTTCCGTCGACGCCCCGACCGGCGGCTTCCCGGAGCTCGCACGACTGCTCGCGAAGGGCGTCGCGTTCGTGCCCGGAGGCGTCAAGGCGCTGATCGCCATCCCGACGACCGCAGGCACCGGAAGCGAGGTGACGCCCTGGGCGACGGTCTGGGACCGGGAGGCCGGACGCAAATATTCACTGCACCTGCGCGAGACCTGGCCCGAGGCGGCGATCGTCGACCCGCGCCTGTCAGCGAGCGCCCCGCGCGCGCTGACGCTGCAATCCGGCCTCGACGCCCTGTCGCACTCGCTCGAGGCGATCTGGAATGTCAATGCGAACCCGGTGTCGGATTCGCTGGCGGTTTCGGCGGCACGGCGCATGCGCGCGACGCTGCCGGACCTGGTCGAGAAACTGGACGATTCGCGGCTTCGGTCCGAGGCCGCCCTCGCCGCCCTGGAAGCGGGCCTCGCATTCTCGAACACCCGCACGGCGCTCGCCCATTCGATCTCCTACGAGATGACGCTGCGACATGGGGTGCCGCACGGCATCGCGTGCTCGTTCACGCTGCCGCTGGTCCTCGGGCGCGCGATCGGCACGCGGCCCGACCGCGACGCGGTGCTCGCCCGCGTCTTCGACGTACCGCTGGCGAGGGCGCCCGACGAGCTCGCGGCGTGGCTCGAGCGACTGCAGGTCAGCACCGAATTCACGAGTTATGGCGTAACAGCGGAGGAGTCGCGGGTGCTGGTCGAGTCGGCGCTCGCTGGACCGCGTGGTCGCAATTTCATCGGGGCGACGCCCGGCTGACTCCGGCCGGCACGATCGTTCCGCACAAGGAGGAGCGATGGACTCAGCAATTGCGGGTAATCCCACCGGGCCGGTAGCCGACGAACGCAGCCGCAAGCTCGTCACGCTGGCGAGCCTGATCGGCACGACGGTCGAGTGGTACGACTTCTTCATCTACGGCACGATCACCGGCCTGGTCTTCAACAAGCAGTTCTTCCCGAGCGACGACGTGTTCGTGTCGACGATGCTCGCGTACACCGTCTACGCGGTCGGCTTCGTCACGCGTCCGGTCGGCGGCATCCTGTTCGGCCATTTCGGCGACCGCATCGGACGCAAGCCGCTGCTGGTGATCACGCTGCTGATCATGGGGATCTCGACGTTCCTGGTCGGGCTGGTTCCCACGTACGCGTCGATCGGGGTCGCTGCGCCGCTGCTCCTGCTGTTCCTGCGGCTGTTGCAGGGCATCGGGCTGGGTGGCGAGTGGGGCGGTGCAGTGCTGATGTCGTTCGAATACGCCCCCCGCGAGCGGCGCGGCTTCTACGCCTGCTTCCCGCAGGTGGGCCTCGCGATCGGGCTCTGCCTCGCCACCGGGGTGGTCGCGCTGCTGTCGTCGACGCTGACGGACAATGCATTCCAGTCGTGGGGCTGGCGCGTCGCGTTCCTGATCTCGATCGTCCTCGTCGGCGTCGGCCTGTTCGTGCGGTTGCGCATCCTCGAGACGCCCGAGTTCGCGCGCGTGCGCGATGGGCGCAAGATCGTCGCGGTGCCGGTCGGCGAAGTGATCCGCGACTACAAGTCGAACGTGCTGCTGGGCTGGGGCGCGCGCTACATCGACGGCGTCGTGTTCAACATCTACGCGGTGTTCACGATCGCCTATCTCGTCGGCATCCTGCACTACGACAAGACGGCGATCCTGTCCTCGATCTCGATCGCCGCGTTCGTGCTGATCTTCACCATCCCGGTCTTCTCCCGCCTGTCCGACCGGATCGGGAGGCGAACCGTCTTCGGCTGGGGCGCGTTCGCCTGCGGGGCAGTCGCCTTCCC